>CAIYWD010000162.1 GCA_903929815.1 uncultured beta proteobacterium | reverse complement strand
CTCCAAGTAGTCCAGGCAGTCCGCATCGGTTCCGAACCAAGCCTGGAACTCACCCAGCGACCGTGGATAATGAATGCCAGGCTGAGGATGATCCATTTCCCCAGTCTACTCCAGATTACTCCGGTTAAGTGGAGAGCCCGACTAGGTTGAATGGCATCCCACGAAGGAACTGGCCATGGCCAGCACTTGTTGCAGCACATCGGGCGCATCGCAGGCTACCACTTGGCGATCAAGCATGGAACGCAACCATGTGATTTGCCGTTTGGCAAGCTGGCGGGTGGCACAAATACTCTTGTCGCGCAATTCGATCATGGGCCATAAGCCGTCGAGGGCTTGCCACGCCTGGCGGTAGCCCACAGAGCGCATGGCAGGCAAGTCAGGGTGCAGGTCACTTCGTTGGCGCAAGGCTGCGACTTCATCCAGAAAACCACCCTTGAGCATGGCATCAAAACGCTTTTCAATGCGTAGGTGCAGCCATGCGCGGTCTTGCGGCTCTAGTGAAATCAGCAAGGCGTGACGGTGCTGAAAATTTATATCATTGGTGCCTGTAACGCTTGTCAACACTGCGTGAGCAGCTATCGGTTTTAAAGTATGGAAAGATGACAATGGCCGCCCTGTTGCGCGAAAAACCTCCAGTGCGCGAGAAATACGCTGCGCATCAGTCGAAGCCAAACGCAATGCGGTCGTGATGTCCACTTGTGCCAGTTCAGCATGTAGCGCAGGCCAACCTCTTTGGGCTGCTTGTGCTTGCAGATCGGCACGAATGGATGGATTGGAACGCGGCATATCGTCTAAGCCAAAACGCAAGGCATTCAAGTACAGCATGGTTCCACCCACCAACAGGGGCAGCTTGCCGCGAGCGTGAATGTCAGCCATGAGTACCTGCGCATCTGCTACAAATTCAGCGGCACTGTAAGCCGATAAGGGGTCACGGATATTGATCAAATGGTGCGGCACGGCTGCGAGTTCGCTTGCACCAGGTTTGGCTGTGCCAATGTCCATGCCTTGATAGACCAACGCTGAATCGACACTGATGATCTCGACTTGGATGTGCTCTGCAATGACCATTGAGGCAGCCGTTTTGCCGGATGCCGTAGGGCCGATGATGGCCAGGTAGCGAGGCAAGGGCGGCGTTCGTTGAAGAGGGGCCGCAGGCTGTTGAAATTCAGGCATATAGTTAGGATATGGTCAACAATAAGTTGTGCATTTGGCCGTCAGAGTTGGGATGCAATGCTAGGCGCAAATCGCACAGTGTGACCCAGCCACATAAACGATTTGTAACAACGCAGTGCGTCCAAATCTGACGAGCCAAATGCACAACTTATTATGGACCATGTCCTTATCTTGGCACCGTCACCTTTACGCATACATATCCATCGGGGGCAGATCGCAAAAAATATCGGCAACGGCAATGACCAGGTCAGGAAATGCCAAGGGCGAACAAACATCTTCGACCCCATAGATCAGCGGTTTACCGTAGGCATGGTTCACCAGGCGATAGATGGTCACCGAACGATCCAACGGATGGATCAGCCAGTATTCAGGAACGCCATGTCGCTCGAACAGGGTGCGCTTGGTGCGCTGATCGTGGACGGCTGTGCTGGGCGACAAGACCTCAATCACCCAATCCGGCGCACCCAGACAGCCGTGGTTGTCTTTGAGCTTGTTGGGGTCACAAACCAGGCTGATGTCGGGCTGCACCACGGTGTCAACCTCGTGATCATCCACCCCCGCGTCAGGCAGCCGTACATCAAAAGGAGCAACAAATGGACGACAGGACTTGCCATGAAAATAATTGGCAATGTGCCGAAACAGTTCGCCCACGATCAATTGGTGAAAATTGGTCGGTGCCGGACTCATGGCATACGCCTGTCCGTCGATGATTTCCCAACGTTCATCCTCTGGCCACGTCAAGTAGTCAGCATAAGTAAAACCCGTTTCATGATGGCGTAGCGGTAAGCCCATGGTCAATGCTCCTGAAAATATGGTAGAAAAAGGCCTGTAGAGCGCAGTGGCTATACATAGTGCGCTATGAAAATAATATAAATCCCTGGCTCTGACTGATAACGCACACCCTATCACTTTACACCTTCAGGGTGTCCATTTTTGTATTGGCGATGCCAGTGCATGGCGCGTCACTTGACATTCTCGGACAAAGCATTGGACCTCAATGTGTCAAGGTTTGAGTGCATGAACCAAAAACAGGGCGATGGATGGAAAGCACAAAAGCAAGATGATGCGAACAAAGTCTGACAGCAAAAACGGGATGACCCCCTTGAACGTCTCAACCAGGGGAACGTCTTTGGCAAGCCTGTTGATAATGAACACATTCATGCCCACCGGTGGATGCACCAGACCGATTTCCACCACCATCAAGGCCAGAATGCCAAACCACACACTTTTGTCAGCGTTGGGGAGGCCATAAAAATCAAGCCCCATCACCAGGGGGTAAAAAATGGGAATGGTCAGCAAAATCATGGCCAAACTGTCCATCACGCAGCCCAGAAAAATATACATCAACAAAATCACCCCCATAACCGCCACATGGCTAAAGGCATGAGATTGCACCCAGGTGGCCAATTCAACCGGCATGTTCGACAGTGCCAAAGTTGAATTTAGCATATCTGCCCCCAGAAGCACCAAAAAAATCATGGCGGTGGCTTGCGCTGTGCCCAAAGCGCTGTCCAGAAAACCACGCCAGCGCATACCGCCTGAGGTGACGGCCAGCAGTGCGCAGGCAGCAGCACCAATGGCAGCAGCTTCCGTGGGGTTGGCCCAGCCGCCATAAATGCCCACAATCACCACCGCAAAAACCAGCAACAAAGGCAAAGCCTGTCGCAGTGCCTTCAGACGCTCGCGCCAGTTGGAACGAGGCCCAGCCGGGCCAGCTTCTGGGTTGAAAGTCACCACCGCGACCACCACCAGCATGTAGCCCAGCATGGCGATGGCCCCAGGTACGATGGCGGCCACAAATAAATCACCGATGGACTCCTGGGTCAAAATAGCATAAATGACCAAAGGGATGGACGGCGGAATCAGAATGCCCAAAGTGCCGCCCGCGGCCAGGCAGCCCGTAGAGAGTGCGCCCGAATAGCCACAGCGTTTCAATTCAGGCAAGGCCACTTGCCCCATGGTGGCCGCAGTGGCCACGGACGACCCACAAATGGCCCCAAAACCAGCACAAGCTCCAATCGAAGCCATCGCCACGCCACCCCTCAGATGCCCCACAAAGGCCTCCACCAAACGAAACAACGTCCGACTCAAGCCGCCCTGCGTTGCCAACTGCCCCATCAGCAAAAACAAGGGGATAACAACAAGATCGTAATTGGACAGCCTTGCATAAGCCAAATGTTTCAACACATTCAAAATGACTTCAGTACCCGCCAAATAACAGTAGCCCGCAGCACCCACGGTAAACATGGCCATGCCAATGGGAACGCGCAGCACCAACAACACCATCAATACTATGAAAATGGTAGTGCCCAACGCAATACCAGTCACGCTAAAACCCCATTTTTATCCACAATCCGGCTGCTGCGCCAATGCAGTCCTGTCGTGTAAAAACCGGCCAGTCCCAGCAGCAAAAAGCCCGGCAACATCAGTGCATGTGCCACCCAGACAGGCCAACCCAACACGATGCTCATTTCGCCGGACTGGTACAAAGAGATAGCCCCCACGCCTGAGCGCCAGGTCATGAGCGATCCAAACAGGCCGACCAGCAAAGAACCCACAGCGTCGAGTTGGTGCAGTGTGCTGTCGCTCCACCAATCGGTAAAGAAGTCAACTTTCATATCGCCACCGTTCAGATGACAGTAGGCAAAAAAACTGGCAGATGCAAATGCCGCTGCCATTTGCAAAATTTCCACATCGCCGGGCACGGGGGTGGATGCCAGTTTGCGCCCAAGAATGCTGACCATGCTCATCACCACCAGTCCTACCAACACCAAAACCCCCAGCAGGGCCAATATTTTGGATGCGCGAAAAAGCCAGCGCCCAACGGGGCCAAAAGTCATTGAACCCAACATTATTTAGCCATATATTTTGCAATCAGGCTGCGTGCCGTGTTCAAAAGCTGTTGACCATTGAACCCTCTTGCATTCACCTCTGCCACCCAGGATTCGGTCACAGGTTGAACTGTTGTTTTCCAGCGTTGCAGTTCATCGGCAGCAATCACGTTGTGGTTATTTTTGGCGGTGAGTTGTTTGCCGATGGTGTCAGAGGCCAAAAAGGCTTTGCCTGCCTGCCCTGAGAGCGCCTGACCACTGTTGACATCGATGACTTTTTGAAGATCGGGGGGCAGGCTGGCGTATTTGGCCTTGTTCATGACCAACATAAACGTAGCTGTGTAAATGGCAGGTTCACGTGGATCGGTTTCAGAATGAAACTTGACCAAATCCTGAATTTTGACCGAAGGCACTACATCATAGGGTGCCAATGCGCCATCAATCACCGACTTGGACAGCGCCTCACTCACACCCGTCACCGGCATGGCCACCGGCGTAGCCCCCAACGCCGTGAGCAGCTTGTTGGTTTGGCGCGTGGAGGTACGCACCTTCATGCCTTTAAGATCAGCCATGGTTTTGATGGGTTTGCGGCTCATGTGAAACACGCCATCGCCATGCACATGAAACGCCAGCGCTTTCACATCCCGAAACTCGGCAGCATCCACCTGTTGAACGTAGTCCCACACCGCCCGACTGGTCGCCTCGGGGTTTTGCATCATGAACGGCAATTCAAACACTTCCATCAACAAAAAACGCCCAGCGGTGTAGCCTGGCAATGTCCAAATCACATCAACCACCCCGTCTTTGACTTGATCAAACAATTGCGACGGTGTACCGCCCAACTGCATGGACGGGTAAATATGGCACTTGAGTTTATTCCCTGAATCCTTGGCAATTTTGTCGCACCAGGGTTGGATGAACGTCGTTTGCGCAGCAGACCCAGCAGGCAAAAAATGGTGAACTTTCAGCGTGATGGTTTGGGCAAAAGCCGCACCGGCGGTCAATGCCAATACAGAGAACCAAAGAGAAAATTGAATGATCATGGTGTCTTTGAGTGAAATAGATGGCCAAGGGGCGTGGAGTTTAGGATAATCCTAGATTCCTCAGTTGACCGCTTATTATTTTCACTAAACCGTTATGAAAATTGATATTTGTGACTTCGATGGAGTTCACCCTTTGGGTGAGAGCGCTACGCACCCGATTGAGCGACTGGCGGCGCGTCTGGGGGTGTTGGTCCTCCTTGCAGGCAGTAGCCTGCAGCGTCGTCACGCCTACCCAGACACGCCGCCAGTAGCCCACTCGGGCGCGTTTAACTGAGGAATCTAGGATAATGCTGCCGTGTTGCACGACACGGGGTCACCATCCGGACACTTGGCGCATCTGCATCTGCAT
>CAIYWD010000161.1 GCA_903929815.1 uncultured beta proteobacterium | reverse complement strand
GCCTATTTGGGCAAAGCGCTGTATTTGTCCCCCCTTTGAAAAAGGGGGGTTAGGGGGGATTTGGTTTTTGTATTGCACCACATCACTTTGAAACGCACCCGCTGGAAGCCGTTTCTACAACTATCAAATTAGTAGCTAACTATCCTTATTGGACGTGCGTTATAGCCACTTTTCATCATTAATTTTTAGTGGAAAATTTCCATGAGCATTTATACCAGACTGACTGAACTTGGCATCGTATTGCCTCCGGTGAGCGTTCCTGTAGCTGCCTATGTGCCGTTTGTGCAAAGTGGCAAACTGGTGTTTTTAAGTGGCCATATCGCCAGAAAAGAGGGTAAACCCTGGACAGGACAGTTGGGTAAAAATATCAATACGGTCGAAGGGCAGGCGGCAGCTCGTGCCATCGCCATTGACCTTTTGGGAACTTTGAACACTGCAGTGGGAGACTTGAATCGTGTCAGGCGCATTGTCAAGCTGATGTCGCTGGTGAACTCCACGGCTGATTTTGTAGAGCAACATTTGGTCACCAACGGTGCAAGCGAGCTGATGCTTCAAGTCTTTGGCACAGACAAAGGTACCCACGCCCGCAGCGCTTTTGGCGTGGCGCAAATCCCTTTGGGTGCGTGTGTTGAAATTGAAATGATTGCCGAAGTCGCTTGACCCATTTTCCATCCCATCCCATCCCATCCCATCCCATTCCATGACATCACCCTCCAACACTTGTGCCACTGCCACTGTCGCTGGCATTCGCAAAACCTTTCTTGACTTCTTCGCCTCCAAAGGCCATACGGTGGTGCAAAGCAGCCCGCTGGTGCCCGGTAATGACCCCACGCTGATGTTCACCAACTCCGGCATGGTGCAGTTCAAGGATGTGTTTTTGGGTACGGATCAGCGCAGCTATGTTCGTGCTGCGTCCGTGCAAGCCTGTCTGCGCGCAGGAGGCAAACACAATGACCTCGAAAACGTGGGCTACACCGCACGTCATCACACGTTTTTCGAGATGCTGGGCAACTGGAGCTTTGGCGATTATTTCAAGCAAGAAGCCTTGCAATGGGCGTGGGAACTGCTCACACAGGTCTATCAATTGCCCGCCGACCGGCTTTGGGCTACGGTTTATATTGACGACGACGAGGCCTACGCCATCTGGACCCAAACCATCGGCCTGCCCCATGAGCGTGTGGTTCGCATTGGTGACAACAAAGGTGCAAAGTATGCCTCTGACAATTTCTGGATGATGGCCGACACCGGCCCTTGTGGCCCGTGCAGTGAAATTTTTTTCGACCACGGCCCAGATGTTCTCGGTGGCCCGCCGGGCAGCCCTGATCAAGACGGCGACCGCTACATTGAAATCTGGAACAACGTGTTCATGCAGTTTGACATGCAAAGCGATGGCACGCTGCAACCGCTGCCTGCGCCTTGCGTCGATACGGGTTTGGGGCTGGAGCGCCTGGCAGCCATTTTGCAAAACGTTCATAGCAACTACGAAATTGACTTGTTTGATGTGCTGATCAAGGCTGCTGCACGTGAAACCCACTGCACGGATTTACATCACAACTCGCTCAAAGTCATTGCCGACCACATTCGCGCCACATCTTTTTTGGTGAGTGACGGTGTCTTGCCTGGCAATGAAGGGCGTGGTTATGTGCAGCGTCGCATTGTTCGCCGCGCCATTCGCCACGGCTACAAATTAGGTCAAAAAACACCTTTTTTTCATAAGTTGGTGCCTGATTTGGTGGCGCTGATGGGGTCTGCCTACCCCTCATTGGCAGCACAGACTGATCGCATCATGGACGTGTTAAGAGTCGAAGAAGAGCGTTTTTTTGAGACGCTTGACACAGGTCTTCAAATTTTGGATGAAGCTCTTGCCGGGGATGTGAGGATGCTGCCCGGCGATGTTGCCTTCAAACTGCATGACACTTACGGCTTTCCGCTGGACTTGTCCGCAGATGTGTGCCGTGAGCGGGGTCTGACGGTTGATGAAGCGGGTTTTGCCGCCGCCATGGAACAACAAAAATCAAAAGCGCGTGCAGCAGGCAAGTTCAAAATGGACAAGACACTGGACTACAGCGGCCAGGGTCATCAATTTGTGGGCTACGAGCAATTGACAGCAACTACAGAAATAATAGCACTCTATGCAGATGGCATCAGCGTTAGCGCTCTAAAAGAGGGTCAACAAGGCGTGGTCATTTTGGCCATCACACCGTTTTATGGCGAAAGCGGGGGGCAGGTAGGCGACGCAGGTGCTATTTTTTCTGACCTGGCACTGTTTGATGTGACCGACACCCAAAAAGTCAAGGCCGATGTGTGGGCGCACCACGGCGTGCTCAAATCAGGTGTGCTCAAGGTGGGCGACGGGGTGATCGCCCATGTGAATGCATCGCAGCGTGGTGCGACCGAGCGCAACCATTCGGCCACCCACCTGATGCACCGCGCACTGCGTGACGTATTGGGCAGCCATGTGCAGCAAAAAGGCAGCTTGGTCAATGAAAGTCGCACCCGCTTTGACTTTACCCACAACGCGCCCATCACCGATGCAGAAATAATTGAGATGGAAGCCTGTGTCAATGCCGAAATTTTGGCCAACACCGTCACAAACGCATGCGTCATGGACATGGAATCTGCGCAAAAAACAGGTGCCATGATGTTGTTTGGCGAAAAATACGGCGAGCATGTGCGCGTCCTTGACATTGGCCAAAGCCGCGAACTCTGCGGCGGCACTCATGTGAAGCGAACGGGCGACATCGGCCTCTTCAAAGTGGTTACCCAAAGCGGCGTGGCTTCAGGCATTCGGCGCATTGAGGCTGTGACGGGTGTTCATGCCTTGAACTATCTACAACACCTTGAAAGCACCATCAGCCAGGCATCGGATATTTTGAAAACGCCGGTCACATCGCTTGTCGAACGGATAGTGTCGGTGCAAGAACGCATCAAAGCCCTTGAAAAAGAAGTGGCCACCCTCAAAGCCAGGCACAGCAGTTCGCAAAGCGATGATTTATTGAACCAAGTGCAAGACATTCAGGGTGTCAAACTGCTCGTTGCTCAAATGGAAAATGCCGATATTCCGACACTTCGCAACACTGTTGCGCGGTTCAAAGATCAGCTAAAAACCGCCATCATTGTGCTAGGTGTCATCGAGGGTGACAAAGTGCAATTGGCAGTGGGTGTCACCCCCAATACCACTGCCAAAATCAGCGCAGGCGAACTGGTGAATTTTGTGGCAGCACAAGTGGGCGGCAAAGGCGGCGGCAAGCCTGACATGGCCATGGCGGGGGGAACGGACCCTGGCAAGCTCAAGGCAGCATTGGGTAGCGTGGCGGGGTGGGTGCTGCACAGGCTTTAACCTAAAGCCGATATTTTTATTGATCAGATGGGAAGTGGGAAGTGGGAAGTGGGAAGTGGGAAGTGGGAAGTGGGAAGTGGGAAGTGGGAAGTTGAATTTGCTTTCCACTCACTATTCAAGTGATGTAAAGGTGGCCATATTCACCTGTCAAGCGGCGCGAACTTGAGTGAGTTTATTGGTATAACAAATCGGCCTCTAGCGCCCGTCCTGCTTACATAGTTAGCTACTTTTCTGATAGTAATATAGGCGAATAAATTCGTCTATTTTGGCTACTCCACATCACTTTGCATCGCACCCTATTGATCCAAAAATTTCTGACGTATCTGCAGCACAGCATCCCAATTCTCAAAAAATGCACGGACACAATCGGGATCAAAATGTGATCCCGATGTAGATTGGATGTGGTCAGAGGCGCTTTGAAGCGTCCAGGCTCTTTTGTACAGGCGATCGGATGTCAAGGCATCAAAAACATCTGCGACTGCAACAATGCGGCTGAAGATGGGAATGTCAGCACCCACAAGACCTCTGGGGTAGCCTGATCCATCAAATTTTTCATGATGCGCCAGCGCAATTTCTGCACCAACTTGCAGTATTTTGGATGCACTACCCTTGAGTATTTCGTACCCAATGGACGCATGTTGTTTCATGATTTCAAACTCGTCAGGGGTCAAACGTCCGGGTTTGAGCAAAATGTGGTCTGCAATACCTACCTTGCCAATATCGTGCATGGGTGCAGCTTCGAGCAACAAATTTTGATCAGAAGCAGGAAGCCCCAAGCCGTGAGCGATTAACTCGGAATAATGTGCCATGCGCAAAATATGTGCCCCTGTTTCAGGATCACGGTACTCGGCTGCTTTGGACAAACGAATCACAGTCTCGCGCTCACGCTGAACAATGGCCTGTGTTGCCTTATTCACCTCTTGGGCCAGCCATTCCGCTCTGTCGGCCAGTTTTCGACGACTGTCGCTGAGTTGCAAAAGATTGTTGACACGTGCCATGAACTCAATTTTGTCCACGGGTTTGGTCAAAAAATCAGTTGCACCCGCATCCAATGCGCGGTAGCGAACATCTTTTTGATCGTTGGCCGTGATCATCAGCACGGCCATGTCTTCTTTACCTGGGGTGGCTCGTAGCAAACGGATAAATTCGATACCGTCCATGTCGGGCATCATGTAATCCACAATCAACAAATCAATCGGATGGGTTTGCGTCCACGCCAGCCCCTGTGCAGGGTTGGCAAATGAGACAGATTGGCTATTGCCCATCCGCTTGACCAAGGCTTCAAACAAAACCAAATTAATGGCGGCATCGTCTACGATGGCTATTTGGTGCGTCATAACGTGAATATTCTTATTCAATACATAAAAAGCTCATGCGGCCTTGGCTCATTGTCACTGGGTCACTGGTTCGAACATTATTTGGACTGTACCACTCAAACATGAGGTACGACTAAGGATATGGTCAATAATAAATTCCGTATCTGACGAGCCATAAGCGGAACTTATTATTGTTGACCATATCCTAAAACTGTCAATAAACGTGCTACCTCTGTCACCAAGGTGTCAAGCTGCTGCTGAAGTGCCTGCTGTGTTGGCTCTGTTGCCGATGTTGTTCTTTTTTTGGCCTGATGCTCTAGCTGCAAGGCAAGCGCAACAGCCGGTTTGGCACCAAACATGCCCAAGGCACCCTTGAGGGAATGTGCTGTGAGCATCAAAGTGGCAAAGTCACCTGTTTGCAGGGAGTGTGTCATTTTGTCTTGGTCAAGTGGCCATTGTGCTTGAAAGATATCGGTGATGATGTCCACCACTTCCATGTCAGAGGCAGCCAATGCCGCTGCGTAATCAAAATTTTCTTGAGGCGTTGGAGGGGTGGGTTGTGTCAATGGGGCATGGACATCTGCAACAGGATGATCATGATGTGTATGTGTAAAGTTCCTCAAGACACGCTGTAACTGTGCCACTTCAATGGGTTTGGAGATGTAATCATCCATACCCACTGCCAGGCAGCGTTCACGGTCACCCCGCATGGCATTGGCGGTCATGGCCACAATGGGTGTGCGACGGCCCTGCTCTGTGGCGCGAAAAAGGCGAGTGGCTTCCAGACCATCCATCACCGGCATCATCATGTCCATAAAAACCAAATCAAACGACTGCTGTGCCAACAAGCTGAGTGCAATTTGACCATCGCCTGCCACTGTGACCCGATGGCCACGACGCTTGAGCAGCGCCAGCGCCAACTGTTGGTTGACCACGTTGTCTTCTACCAGCAAAATATTAAGCGCAGACAAACAAATGTCAGGTGCGCTATGGCGAGTCACCAATTCGGTATCAACATGTAACCCGGGGTTCAAGACTTGCACCAATACCATCACCAGTTCATCATGCGTAAAAGGTTTGGAGAGGTACGCCGAAAACCCAGACGCATGGGCATGGAGGGCATCGCCTTTGAGTCCGGCAGACGACAGCATCAGCAATGGCACGTCCTGGTATTCTGGCAACAATCGTATCTGTTGCCCAACACTAAAACCATCCAACTCCGGCATTTGAGCGTCGAGCAAGACCATGCCGAAATGGCAGTTTTCTGACAAGGCTGCCTGAATGATGGCCAGCGCCCTTTGGCCCGATTCTGCCAAGGTAACCTGTATGCCAAGACTTTCCAGATGTCGCAAAAGTACCATTTGGTTGACGCTGTTGTCATCGACTGCCAAAGCCTTCATGCCAACCATGTTATGCACATCAACAGCGGGTTGAATACTTCTCTCGTCAATCTCCATCGGCACAGAAAAATCAAACTGACTACCGTGACCGACTTCACTATGAACTGTCATTTGTCCACCCAAAGCTTCCACCAGGCGTGCCGAGATGGACAAGCCCAAGCCAGTCCCCCCGTAGCGTCTCGTGATGCTGCTGTCTTCTTGAGAAAACGCTTCAAAAATGGACTGTAGTTTGTCTGGTGCAACGCCAATGCCAGAATCCTGCACAGAAAATTCAAACAAGGGCGGCTGAGGGGAGCGGTATTGCACACTCAGCCGCAACACGACCTGACCATGCTCTGTAAATTTAACAGCATTGCCCAGTAAATTCACCAAAATCTGTCGCAACCGACCAGGATCGCCCAACACGGCCACAGGCATATCAGTGTCCATGTCGCAAATCAGTTCAATCCCTTTGTCCTGCGCTCGTACCGTCAGGGATTTCAAGGTGTCACTGATCATGCTGCTTAAATTGAAGGGGATGATTTCAATGATCAACTTGCCCGCTTCAATCTTGGAAAAATCGAGGATGTCATTGATGACTTTCAGCAAGGAATCTGATGACGATTTAAGAATTTGAAGGTATCCGCGCTGCTCTTGGGTCAAGTGGGTGTCCAGCACCAACTCGGTCATGCCGATAACACCGTTCATGGGGGTGCGAATTTCATGGCTCATGTTGGCCAGAAATTCAGACTTGGCGCGGTTGGCAACTTCCGCGGCCTCTTTAGCCCGTTGTAAATCTTCAGAGGCGTGCCTGGCCTGCGTGACATCTTGCCAGATGCCGGTAAAAACGGTGCTGCCATCTGCGTCAAGGTCGGCCTCTGGACTCAGTTGTGAACGAATCCAGCGCAGTTCGCCTGTTGGCATCATGATGCGGTATTCACCCTGCCATGGCTCTCGATGTGTACCTGCTGCCAATACCGCCGTCAGGAATTTTTCACGATCTTCCGGCACGATTTGCTCGAACGCCATCTGGCTATTTGCCAGCAGTGCATCGTGATCCAGTCCACGAATCTCGCCCAAACGATCACTTAAAAAGGTATAGCAAATGCGCCCGTTTCCTACTTTGCACTGATAGACCACAGCAGGCACGGCATTGGTAATGCGGCGCACACGAGCCTCGGCATCGACAATGGCACGCTCCATCTGTTTACGCTCGGTAATGTCAGTGCGAATCGCAATAAATTGTTCAGGAATGCCTGTGTTGTCGATGAAAGGCACGATGGTGGCTTGCACCCAGTACAAACGACCCGTCTTGGCCCGATTACACATTTCACCGTGCCAAACTTGACCTGCCAGGATGGTTTCCCAAAGATGGGCATAAAACGAACGAGATTGCACACCTGAATTCAATATATTGTGGTTTTTACCCATCAATTCGTCGCGGTCATAGCCGCTGATGGTACAAAACTTGTCGTTGGCATAAGTGATCATTCCGGCCAGATTGGTCATACTCACAATGGCATGTTGATCCAGCGCAAATTTTTGCCTGGCCAAGTCAGACAGAGCATCGTGCAAATCGCGCTCACTGACCTCGCGCTGCTGTGCTAAATCAGACATCAGACAAGACAGTGCCTCAAGATTGTCAGCATGCAACTCGGGCACGTCGATCTCAGTCGATGGCATCAGACTGATGGCCGTTTGCCGCAAAGATTCCATCGCATGGGTGCGACTGTTGAGCTCCTGGCGCAAGCGGTCATTGCTGTGCGAGAGTTCTATCGAGCTTAATTGCAAACTGCGCGTTTTGAGTTCAATGTCGCGGTCGCTTTGTTCATACGCTGCCTCGACCTGCGCCAAAAATGGATTCAAACCAGACAACAATCGTTGCGCTGATTCCGACACATCGGGCAAGTTGGCTAACTGCTGCAACTGCACCCACAACAGGGGCAGTTGTTCTTCTTCAAGTCCGGTCAAACGCTTGAGTTGACGCGCCAACAGTTTATTCATGATCAATGAACACCAGGCGCTGTCAAAAATTCGGTATCTTTCGCGTCGGTCAAGTGCATAGCCACATCGCTACTTGAAAATCACCGTCTTGTGCCCGTTCATTAGCACACGATGTTCGCTATGCCATTTCACGGCGCGAGCCAATACCAGGCTTTCGGTATCGCGCCCCAAAGCTGTCAGGTCTGCGACGGTATTGCTGTGATCGACGCGGGTTACGTCTTGCTCAATGATGGGGCCTTCGTCCAGATCAGCAGTCACGTAGTGGGCAGTCGCACCCATCAGTTTCACACCACGGTCATGCGCCTGATGGTAAGGTTTTGCACCCTTGAAACTTGGCAAAAACGAGTGGTGAATGTTGATGGCCTTGCCTTTGAGGGCGTGGCACATGTCATTGCTCAAAATTTGCATGTAGCGTGCCAGCACCACCAGCTCGGCTTCTTCACTTTCGATGACATCCAACTGTCGTGCCTCTGTCTGCGCTTTGCTGGCGGCGCTGATTGGCAAGTGATGAAACGGCACGTTATAACTGGCTGAGAGTTGATAAAACGCACGGTGGTTGGAAATAATGGCACGAATGTCCAGGGGCAACAGTGCGCTTTTCCAGCGAAACAACAGATCGTTCAGACAATGCCCTTCTTGACTGACCATAATGACCGTTCGCATGGGCTGTGCTTTGGCGTGCAATTGCCACTGCATGGCGTATGGCTTTGCAAAACTGGCAATGTGCGTTTTTAGATCGTCTAGCTCTAATGCGCAGGAAAACTGCACCCGCATGAAAAACAGGCCGGTGCAGGGATCATTACACTGGGCAGCCTCTTCAATATTGCCATTGCGGTCCAGCAAAAAGCCAGACACTGCATGAACAAGCCCCAAACGGTCAGGGCAGGACAGTGTCAAAATGTAAACGGGATACATGGGGTTGTGGATGGTGATCAAGGTGGAAAATGAACCAATCGTTGGAATACCCATTCGTGCCGGGTGTGTTTCAAAGTGATGTGGCTTTGCTTGGGTGCGACATCCAAATCCCCCTTGGGGGGAATGAGAACGGTTAGCCTATTTGGGCAAAGCGCTGTATTTGTCCCCCCCTTTGAAAAAGAGGGGTTAGGGGGGATTTGGTTTTTGTATGGCACCACATCACTTTGAAACGCACCCATTCGTGCCACCATCCATTATCCACCCTCCAAACCTGTGTCACAATCGCCCCCTGCATTGCACTTCGCATTGCAACTCTGTACATCTCCCAACATTCACTTGGCCCAAAATCATACTGCTTGCAGCCTGGTTTTCAAAGGGTCTCCTGCGCTGCAAAGTACTCACCATGATGTGAGTCAGAGCTGGTTCCGTTTGGTGGTTGATGTTTTTTAACCATCCACGGGGCCACCGCACATCTTGCGGTGCTCGCGTATGAAAGAAATTCATGACTGACACTACTCTAGTGACTGGCGTTTTATCGTCTGTCAACATACCATCCCATCACGTTAATGTCGAGGATGCCGCACAGGTATTGAAGACCGAAGCGCCCAACGGCTTTGCCACGATGGGATTAGCTCCCGAACTGCTTCGTGCAGTCAAAGACCTGGGTTTTACTCAACCCACCCCCGTTCAGATAAAAACCATCCCGTTGGCCATGCAAGGCCACAGCGCCAATGCAACGGATGCCCGTTTTATTGATTTGATGGTATCAAGCCAAACGGGCAGCGGAAAAACAGCCGCTTTTTTACTGCCCATGCTGCATACTTTGTTAGACCAGCGCACCCATGCCGAAACCAAAGAGCGTACCGATTACGAGCGAGCAGTCGCCCAGGCCGCAGCCAAAGGTGAAGCTCCTCCCAAACGTGCCAAGCGCAAAGACCCCACCAATCCGCGTCATTTCACCGCGTCAGCACCTGGTGCGCTCATTCTTTGTCCTACCCGTGAACTGGCACAGCAAGTCGCCAGCGACGCAATTGACCTGGTGCAACACTGTCGCGGATTGCGTGTGGCCAATATTGTGGGCGGTATGCCCTACCAGATGCAAATTGCCAAATTGCAAAATGCCAACCTGGTGGTGGCCACTCCTGGTCGTTTGCTGGACTTGCAGCGATCGATGCAGATCAAGCTCGACCAAGTTCAATTTTTGGTAGTCGATGAGGCTGACCGCATGCTCGACCTTGGTTTTTCGGACGACCTGGCCGAGGTGAATCAACTGACCATTGCCAGAAAACAAACCATGATGTTCAGTGCGACCTTTGCGTCGCGCATACAGCAGTTGGCAGCCCGTGTCATGCGTGAGCCTCAACGCATCACCATTGACAGTCCCCAGGAAAAACACGCAAACATCAAACAAGTTCTGTTTTGGGCAGACAATGCGCAGCACAAACGCAAGCTGCTTGACCACTGGCTGCGCGATACCACCATCAACCAGGCCATCGTCTTTGCCAGCACGCAAATTGAATGCGACGGTCTGGCCAATGACCTGCAACAGGATGGCTTTGATGCCGTGGCGCTGCATGGCGCTTTGAGTCAAGGGTTGCGCAACCGCCGTTTGATGGCGCTACGCCAGGGACAAGTACAGATTTTGGTCGCCACGGATGTCGCCGCACGCGGTTTGGATGTGCCCACCATCACGCATATTTTCAACTTTGGTTTACCCATGAAGGCAGAGGACTACATTCACCGCATTGGTCGCACAGGGCGTGCAGGTCGTGATGGCTTGGCAGTCACCCTTGCCGAGTTTCGTGACCGCCGCAAAATTTTTGACATTGAAGCCTACAGCCGCCAGCCCATCAAGGCCGAAGTGGTGCTGGGCCTAGAGCCTCAACAACGCATGCCTGAATCACGTCCAAACAGCGGTTTTGGAGGTCGTAACAACCGTGGCGGGTCAGAGTTTCACTCGCGCGATCGCAAATTTGGTGGCGGTGGCTTTGGTGGCAACCGAGGCAATTTTGGTGACAGAAACTTTAATAACACGGCAAATGACTTTGCCCCACGCACAGAACAGCCAACAGCCCCGCGTGAAGGCTTTGAACGCAAGGGTGGTTTTAATGACCGCTTTGCCGGTGACCGCAATGCTCCCCCACGTGGTGATTTTGCAGGTCGCCAGCCAGCGTTTGGAAAGCCCACCTTTGCCAAGCCCGCAGGCAAGGTATTTGTGCCGCGTGATACGCCCAGACGGTTTTCCAAAAACGACCGTTGATTGCGTGTGACCGAAAGGTCAAGATTAATGGATAATTTTCTACCTTGAAAGGTATACAAAATTCGGTTCTAATGTGCTAATGCGTTAATGTGCTCTGGTCTTGGGGTGCGTTTCAAAGTGATGTGGCTTTGCTTGGGTGCGACATCCAAATCCCCCCTAACCCCCCTTTGAAAAAGGGGGG
>CAIYWD010000160.1 GCA_903929815.1 uncultured beta proteobacterium | reverse complement strand
CGCTCCACAGGGACTGCGTTCGGTGAAGTCAGATTAGAAAAATTCAGGGATACCGAATACAAAAAAGACCAATCCAAGCCATTTACACTACAACTTTCAACCCGATCAACCTATATGACGATTGAGGCCAAATTGGCTTCGCTTCAGGCTCATACCTGAATTGGAAAATACTCTGACCACATCCTTATTCTCCCACAGCGATTTTGAGATGACGCTCGAATCTTGATAATTTGAGCAACTGCAACTGATCCAACAATGCCATTTGCAGACTGCCCACACCCAATCCCTGCTCTTGTATATTCTGCACTGCTACTTCACCTGCCACGCCCAAATAAGCCATGGCCGAGACGCTAGCACGCCAGGCATCTGGCTGTACTGCACAAAAAGCACCCACCAAGGCGGAAGCCGAACAACCCACGCCGGTGATTCGCGTCATCCATTCATGACCGTTCGACAGACAGGCGTGGCGACCCTTGTCATCCATGACATGATCAACAGGGCCGCTCACACAAACAACACCCTGGATGCGCACGGCCAGATCATAAGCTGCTTGGAGTGCATCTGGCACGCCGTTAGCGCTATCAACGCCGCGTGTTTGCACTGCACTGCCTGCCACACTCATGATTTCAGAGGCATTGCCTCGAATGACCGATGGCATCGCTTGCGTTAAAAGAATGGAAATACTCTGATTTCGATAGCGTGTAGCGCCTGCGCCTACTGGATCAAGAACGGTTTTGATACCTCGTCTGTCAGCTATCTCAAGTGCCAAACGCATGCTCTCAATCCAATACGGATCAAGAGTACCTATATTGAGCACCAAGGCATTCGCAATGCCAGCCATGTCAACTACTTCTTCATGTGCGTGCGCCATAACTGGGGATGCACCCATGGCCAAAAGTACATTGGCATTGAAATTCATCACCACCATATTGGTAATACTATGGACAAGTGGACGGTTGGCACGAACCGACAGAACGTCAGCCCAGATATCAGAGGAAGATAAAGAATTAATCATGTTTTAGAAAGGTGAGGTTCTAACTGTCACGCCAGTTTTGCCACCCTGAATCATCCTAGATTCCTCAGTTGAACGCGCCCGAGTGGGCTACTGGCGGCGTGTCTGGGTAGGCGTGACGACGCTGCAGGCTACTGCCTGCAAGGAGGAACAACACCCCCAGACGCGCCACCAGTAGCTCAATCGGGTGCGTAGCGCTCTCACCCAAAGGGTGAACTCCATCGAAGTCACAAATATCAATTTTCATAACGGTTTAGTGAAAATAATAAGCGGTCAACTGAGGAATCTAGGATCATGACCCCCCACCTACGGCGTACCCCTCCACAGGATGGGAATAAACCCCCACACAGCCTCATTCCCTCCATCAGAGGGGGTGGCAGGCGAAACCTGGCGGGGTGGTTAAGGTATGCACCACTCATTGTTGCTCCCCCAAAATAAGAACGGTTAGCTTACCCTGGAAAAGTGGCGCATTTGTTTCCCCTTTTGCAAAAAAAAGGGGAGGGGTGAGGGAGATTTGAATGTCGCAAGCCCAAGCAAAGCCACATCACTTTGAATCTCACCCGAAGTTCATAAGCGGATAATAATAAGTTTTATACCTACCTTTGCATCGTAAGTAGTTGATTCACAATAGAACTGATACTATTTATACGTATCTAATTTATTGTCACCCGCTTAACAAAAAGTCAACATAAAATCTTTTAGGAAATAGATAAATATCCCCAATTTAATTATTATTAATAAAATTATTGAATTAGGTGATGTTTTAGAAAAAAGGCGGGGAGGTCTGAAATTACAAAATACCGTCTATTGACGGTATTGAGATTAAACCAATAAAGCTTTTTCAACCAAGCGGGTTACAACCCAGTTTTTTGTTTTGGAAAGAGGCCGGCTTTCCACAATTTCAACTGTATCACCAATCTTGTATTCATTATTTTCATCATGAACATGATATTTGCTGGACTTAACAACAATCTTTCCGTACAGTTCATGTTTAACACGACGCTCAATCAACACTGTAATGGTTTTGCTGCGTTTATCACTGACCACCTTGCCAACCAAAGTGCGTTTGAGGGATGGCTTAGTTTCTGTCATCGGTAACTCCCGTGTTGGCGGATTTTTCAGCCCGCTGTTTTTCGGCAAGAATAGTCTTAGCGCGTGCTATCTGACGACGAGCAGCAAACAGCGCATGTACGTTTTTAAGTTTTTGAGCGCTTTTTTTCATGCGCAGGCCAAAATAGGCTTTTTGCAACTCAATAATCTCAAGTCGCAATTCATCTGTGCTTTTTTGTCGTAATTCTGATGTTTTCATAAAAAGTAAACTCCTTTACTGCCCCATCATGCGAGCAACAAAGGTGGTTCGCAAAGGCAACTTGGCCGCAGCCAGTCGAAATGCTTCACGAGCCAATTCTTCAGTTACACCCACAATTTCAAACACAATTTTGCCGGGCTGAATTTCCGCAACATAGTATTCAGGACTGCCTTTGCCATTACCCATACGAACTTCTGCAGGTTTTTGCGAAATGGGTTTGTCAGGAAAGACACGAATCCAGATGCGACCACCACGTTTGACGTGACGAGATATAGCACGGCGGGCAGCTTCAATCTGACGGGCAGTCAAACGACCACGATCAATGCACTTTAGTCCAAAGTCACCGAACGAGACCGAACTGCCTCTACCTGCAAGACCTGTGTTACGGCCTTTTTGCTCTTTGCGATACTTGCGACGAGCGGGTTGCAACATTGTTATTCTCCTTTGCCTTCAGATGGCACTAGTGGCGCACCAATTTTGCGGACTCGTTTAAGAGCAGGTTTATTGGCGTCAAAGCCAATGACATCACTAGGTTTATCACTGCCATCTGTGGGTGAATTGCTACTGCCCACAGGGCGACGTGCGCCACGAGAGGCAGGGCGATCAGAACCTGGGCGTGTTCCACGATCATCACGCCTTGGTGCGCGTGGACGACGCTCTTCTTCAGAACGAGTGTCAGCGACGGGCAGGTCATTGCGACCCAAGGTATCGCCCTTATAAACCCACACCTTGACACCAATCACACCATAAGTAGTTTTAGCTTCAGATGTGCCATAGTCAATATCAGCACGTAAGGTGTGCAGTGGCACGCGGCCTTCACGATACCACTCGGTACGAGCAATTTCAATGCCGTTCAATCGACCAGAAGACATGATTTTGATGCCCAAAGCACCCAAACGCATGGCATTTTGCATGGCACGTTTCATTGCACGGCGAAACATGATGCGCTTTTCAAGCTGTTGCGTAATGGAATCCGCAATAAGCTTGGCATCAATTTCGGGTTTGCGAACTTCCTCAATGTTGATAGCGACTGGCACACCAAGCTGACGACCTAAGTCACGCTTGAGGTTTTCAATATCTTCACCTTTTTTGCCAATGACAACACCTGGACGTGCAGAGAAAATGGTAATGCGAGCGCTTTTGGCTGGACGCTCAATCAAGATACGCGAAACAGATGCGTTCTTTAGTTTGGCCTTCAAGTAATCACGTACCTTGATGTCTTCAGCCAACATGGCTGCAAAATCGCGGTTGTTTGCATACCAGCGAGATGACCAATTACGACTGATCGACAAACGAAAACCGGTTGGATGGATTTTTTGTCCCATAAGTTCCTGGCCTTTTTCAGTAACCAACCGTCACATACACGTGGCATGTGGGTTTTCTGATTTGATTGCCACGACCTTTTGCGCGGGCCGTGAAGCGCCTAAGTGATGCACCTTGTTCAACGTAAATAGTTGTGACTTTCAATGCGTCGATATCTGCACCATCGTTATGTTCTGCATTGGCAATGGCAGATTCCAAAACCTTGCGAATGATGACAGCAGCTTTTTTTTGCGTAAATTGCAAAATGTTAAGTGCGTGATCGACTTTCTTGCCACGAATCAAATCCGCGACCAAGCGGCCTTTATCGACCGAAAGACGAACCCCACGAAGGGTTGCGCGTGTTTCCATGGTCAATTCCTTATTTCTTTTGAACTTTTTTGTCCGCAGGATGACCCTTAAAAGTACGGGTGAGCGCAAACTCTCCCAACTTGTGGCCCACCATTTGGTCAGTGATATAGACAGGTACATGCTGCTTACCGTTATGCACGGCAATGGTCAAACCAATAAATTCAGGTAGTACCATGGAGCGACGAGACCAGGTTTTGATAGGTCTTTTGTCCTTGCCAGCAATGGCTTTTTCAGTTTTTGCAACCAAATGATGATCGACAAAAGGGCCTTTTTTGAGAGAACGAGTCATTTAGCCTTCCCTTTACTTCTTGCGACGCGACACGATCATGACTTGAGTGCGCTTATTGTTACGGGTGCGGTAGCCCTTGGTCAAATTACCCCAAGGATCAACAGGATGACGACCTTCGCCAGTCTTGCCTTCACCACCACCATGTGGGTGATCAACAGGATTCATAACAACACCGCGAACGGTAGGACGAATACCCATCCAGCGCTTAACACCTGCTTTACCAAGTTGGCGCAAGCTGTGTTCTTCATTGGCAACCTGACCCAAAGTGGCACGACAGTCAATGTGAATTTTGCGAACTTCCCCTGAACGCATGCGCACCTGAGCATAAGTGCCTTCGCGTGCCAGCAAGGTGGCTGATGCACCGGCGGAACGAACAAGTTGCGCACCTTTGCCAATTTTTAATTCAATGCAGTGAACCACCGAACCAACCGGAATATTACGAATGGGTAAGGTGTTGCCCACACGAACAGGAGCCTCGGCGCCACTTTGAATAGAACCTCCTACCTCTAAGCCACGCGGAGCAATGATGTAACGACGTTCGCCGTCGGCATAGCACACAAGAGCTATATGCGCTGATCGGTTGGGGTCATATTCAAGGCGCTCAACTTTCGCAGGGATACCATCTTTGTTACGATGAAAATCGACAACGCGGTAGTGGTGTTTGTGACCACCACCCTTGTGACGTGTGGTGATGTGACCATTGTTGTTGCGACCTGCCTTCTGAAACTGAGGCTCCAACAATGGCGCATACGGATCACCTTTAAAGAGATGATCTCGTGTAACTTTCACCACGCCACGACGGCCTGGTGAAGTGGGTTTCATTTTGATGACGGCCATGATTTATGCAGCCTCCGCGCCAAAATTGAGCTTAAAACCTGGTTTAAGCATGACATAAGCTTTGCGAATATTGTCACGCCGACCTATAGACTTACCAAAACGTTTGGTTTTTCCCTTAATATTCAAAACCGAAACTGCTCTAACTTCGACCTTAAACATGAGTTCTACTGCAGCCTTGATTTCATACTTGGTTGCATCTTGCAGCACCTTGAAAGTGACTACGCTGCCATTTTTGGCAATTAAGGTGGACTTTTCCGATATAACAGGTGTTTTTAGCACTTGCATCAATCGGCCTTCATCGAATTTAAGTGGATGGTGTCCGTGGCTCATGCAAACATCTCCTGAAGAGTACCCACGGCAGCTTTGGTGACCAAAACCTTGTGGAAGTGAATGAGTGAAACAGGATCAGCGTAACGTGGTTCAACTACCAATACGTTAGGCAGATTGCGCGATGCCAAGTAAAGATTTTCATCGACCTTGTCGGCGATAACCAGGACAGAACCAAGGTTCATGGCCTTGAACTTGGCGGCCAACACGCGAGTTTTAGGTGATTCCACCGTCAGGGCATCCACAGCAGCCAAACGCCCCTCACGCACCAACTGAGAAAAAATGACAGTCATACCAGCACGGTACATTTTTTTGTTGATTTTTTGTGTGAAATTTTCATTGGGTGAGTTTGGAAATATCCGGCCACCCCCACGCCAGAGCGGCGATGAAGTCATACCGGCACGCGCTCTGCCTGTTCCTTTTTGCTTGAAAGGTTTTTTGGTGGAGTGATGAACCTGTTCACGGTCTTTCTGGGCACGGCTTCCTTGGCGAGCATTAGCCTGGAATGCCACAACGATTTGGTGAACCAAGTCTTCATTGTATGCACGACCAAACACAGCCTCAGATACATCAAGCGATGATGCTGCCTGTCCTTGATCGTTGATGAGTTCGATTTGCATCAGTTGGGTCCTTTGGTAGTAGCATGTGTGCCAGCATGTTTAACTTTGACCGCAGGACGAACGGTGACAAAACCACCTGCATAACCAGGAACTGCACCCTTGATCATGAGCAACTGACGCTCTGTATCAATGCGCGCAATGTCCAGATTTTGCGTAGTGACCAAATCAACACCCAAATGGCCTGTCATGCGCTTACCCGGGAACACACGGCCAGGGTCTTGCGCCATGCCAATAGAACCAGGCACATTGTGCGATCGGCTGTTGCCATGCGATGCACGTTGCGAACTCATGTGGTGGCGCTTGATGGTACCAGCGAAGCCCTTACCGATGGTGGTACCTTGAACGTCAACTTTTTGCCCTGCTTCAAAAATTGAAGACACAGAAACAAAAAAACCAGGTTGGTAGCTGGACGCAGTTTCACTCGTCACGCGAAACTCATGAATGATTTCGCCAGCTTCGACACCTGCTTTGGCCAAGTGGCCCGCTGTAGGCTTGTTGACGCGAGATACTTTGCGTGTGCCATAAGTCACTTGCAAAGCAACATAACCATCCCTCTCTTGGGTTTTGACTTGGGTTACGCGGTTGTTGGCAACATCGATCACAGTGACGGGGATTGCAACCCCGTCGTCTGTAAACAGACGCATCATGCCAACCTTGCGCCCAAGCAACCCTAAGCAATTGCTAAGACTCATTGTTTTCTCCGTAACTTTCACCAGCACAACTTCAATTGGCTGCGCTGTTTTTGTGTGAAAGGACTGTTAATAAAAATTTGATGAACTATCTCTGCCCGTACAGAGATAGACTGCAGCAAAACCGCAGATTATAAAGCCTACAAGTATGAGGCAAACGTTACTGAACTACTGCAATTTGATCTCGACATCAACGCCCGCTGGCAAATCGAGTTTCATCAGTGCATCCACCGTTTTGTCAGTGGGATCAACAATATCAATCAGGCGTTGGTGGGTGCGAATTTCAAACTGATCACGGCTGGTTTTATTGACGTGAGGCGAACGCAAAATGTCAAATCGTTTCATGCGGGTAGGCAGTGGAACAGGGCCCCTGACAATTGCCCCTGTGCGCTTGGCCGTATCGACAATCTCTGCCGCTGACTGGTCAATCAGCTTGTAATCATATGCTTTGAGGCGAATGCGGATTTTTTGTTTCGTTGCCACAGTGAGTCCTTATGCAATGATTTTGGAAACCACACCCGCACCCACAGTCTTGCCACCTTCACGGATGGCAAAACGCAGACCTTCTTCCATGGCGATGGGGGCAATCAGCTTGACGGTGACGGAAACGTTATCGCCAGGCATGACCATTTCCTTACCT
>CAIYWD010000159.1 GCA_903929815.1 uncultured beta proteobacterium | reverse complement strand
TACGACAATATTTTGCTGCTGCCACGTCAATGCCACGTACAGAGTCGTTCCGAGTGCAATACCAGTGTGCAACTGGGTGCGCGCCAGTTTCGTATTCCTGTAGTACCTGCCAACATGAAAACCGTTGTGAACGAAGCCATTTGCATTTGGCTGGCACAAAACAATTATTTTTATGTCATGCACCGCTTTGATTTGGATACCGTTGCTTTTGTCAAAAACATGCAAACGCTGGGGCTTTATACATCCATCTCGCTGGGTGTCAAACCGTCTGACTTCGACACCGTGGACAGTCTGGCTGCCTTTGGCTTATTTCCTCACTACATCACCATCGACATTGCCCATGGTCATGCAGACAGTGTCAAAAACATGATTGGCTACCTGCGCACAAAAATTCCAGATGTTTTTATCATCGCAGGCAATGTGGCTACGCCAGAGGCTGTCATTGACCTGGAAAACTGGGGCGCAGATGCCACCAAAGTAGGTATTGGGCCGGGTAAGGTTTGCATTACCAAACTGAAAACAGGTTTTGGAACAGGAGGATGGCAGCTCAGTGCCGTGAAATGGTGCGCACGGGTAGCAACAAAGCCCATCATTGCAGACGGGGGCATTCGTGAACACGGCGACATTGCCAAATCCATCCGTTTTGGAGCCACCATGGTGATGCTGGGATCGTTACTGGCTGGTCACGAAGAATCACCCGGCAACACCGTGGAAGTCGATGGCAAGTTGTTCAAAGAATATTACGGATCAGCGAGCGACTTCAACAAAGGCGAGTACAAGCATGTGGAGGGCAAGCGCATTTTGGAGCCAAAGAAAGGTCATCTGGCTGACACCTTGATAGAAATGGAACAAGACATTCAAAGTTCCATCAGTTATGCGGGGGGAAAAAAACTGATGGACATTCGCAATGTGAACTATGTGACCCTGGGTGGCCACAATGCCAGCCGACATTTGTTAAGCGGATAAAAAATAATACCTATTTTTTCTTGTTTCGATTGGTGACGGGTGCGTTTCAAAGTGATGTGGAATTCTCTGTAGCTCGTAGAAGCGGCTTCCAGCCGCTTAGGATATGGTCAATAATAAGTTCCGCATTTGGCTCGTCAGATTTGGGCGCACTGCGTCGTTACAAATCGCTTATGTGGCTGGGCCACACCGCACCCATTGGTGATTGCGGGGAGGTTTGACTGGAAGTATCTCGGTTAAACTTAGACCATCGGAGCGGTGGATGAGTGGTTTAAGTCACACGCCTGGAAAGCGTGCGTGGGGTAAAACCCACCGCGGGTTCAAATCCCGCCTGCTCCGCCAGATATTTCGCTAAGCATTTGTTTTGCTTATGATTTTCTCACTGGTTCGTTCTACGGCTGGTGATACGTATTAAATTTGGCCAGTGCATCAAACAAGCACTCGAAAATTTCAGATACACACTCTGCCAACTGCTCCAAGCTGGTTTAACCTGGATTCCTCAGTTGCTGCCGGCATGACCGAGGACAAACTGGCCGAGTTGTTGCGTGATTGAGCAATTCCGCTGGGTTATCGATACCAACCTGCTGATCAGCAGGCTGTTGACCCCCTCTGGCGTAGCGGCGCAAGCCGGTTGATTGCGCCATAGAGCAGAGCGTTTTGCTGGTGTCTGATAGCACATTAGTGCTGCCAGTCGTAACGGGTGTGGTCTCGGTCTGATGCTCTCTCGTGGCTGGCCACCACTGCGTCACTGATGACAACGCACCCCAAACTTAGGTTGGATAGAGACGGGTACTCACTCTGTGGCCGGCCCATTCACATGGCACCGAATATCTATTAGACTTTATTGGAAACCTACCAGCAGTTGTAGGAAAAACAACATGTTGAAATAATTAAAGAATTATTTTCCAATAAAGTCTAGTGATTCCCCATAGATAAAGTTGGTGCGCGGGGGGGGACTCGAACCCCCACACTGTCGCCAGCGTCAGAACCTAAATCTGGTGCGTCTACCATTCCGCCACCCGCGCAATCAAAATTATCAAGGCCGTACAAATCATCCCTCCCGAGTTCGACAGTTGATGTCTCTAACAAATTGATTTATTTGAACTTTCCTAAATTCACAGCATTTGTAATGGCACGTTTTTCCTGTTGTTAATCAATAACCTATAAGCAACTGTCGAACTCGGGATATCTGGTTTGATAGTTTCAGACATCCCTACCTTTTTCCTAAAACATTACCTAATTCATTGATAATAATTGATTTTGAGATAAATTAGCCACATTGTAAACATTTTTATGTTGATTTATATTACTCAACTTTAGACGGGTGCGTTTCAAAGTGATGTGGTGCAATACAAAAACCAAATCCCCCCTAACCCCCCTTTTTCAAAGGGGGGACAAATACAGCGCTTTGCCCAAATAGGC
>CAIYWD010000158.1 GCA_903929815.1 uncultured beta proteobacterium | reverse complement strand
TATACTATTAGCTAAAAAGATAAAAAGTTTGTAGTATTTTCTAGATGTTAGAATCACTATTCCGAAAATAATTTGTAGTTATGGGTGCTCATTAGTCATTATTGGAAACCTGGTAGAGATTGTAGGGAAATCAACAAGTTAGCAAAATAAAAGAATAGGTTTCCAATAAAGTCTATTGCGTACATGCGTGATAATTTTATTTATTTTGCACTATTCTCATTTGGGAACTAAAACAATACGATTTTAAATAAAATAAATGTATCAATATCATAATAAACAGGTTCTAATCACCGGTGGTTTAGGTTTTATTGGCTCTAACCTTGCATGTGCCTTGGTACACCAAGGCGCAGTAGTAACTTTGGTTGATAGTCTGATACCACAGTATGGTGGAAATCCCTTTAACGTCCGTGATATTAGAGACAAAGTCAACATCAATGTTTGTGATGTTCGTGATCCATTCGCAATGACTTATCTGCTACAGGGCAAGGACTACCTTTTTAACCTTGCTGGGCAGACCAGTCATATCGACTCGATGAGCGATCCTCAAACAGATCTGGATATCAATGCCAATGCACAGCTCTCTATTTTGGAGGCTTGCCGAAAGGCCAATCCTGATATTAAAATTGTTTTTGCAAGCACACGTCAGCTATATGGTAGGCCAGATTATCTTCCAGTCGATGAAAAACACCCTGTTCGCCCTGTCGATGTCAATGGCATTAATAAACTGGCGGGGGAGTGGTATCACCTGCTTTATAACAATGTTTATGGCATACGAGCCTGCGCATTGAGGCTGACAAATACATACGGCCCCGGTATGAGGGTCAAGGATGCAAGGCAAACCTTTTTGGGTATTTGGGTACGCTCGATGATCGAAGGTAAGCCGATCAAAATATTTGGTGATGGTCTGCAACTTCGGGACTTTAACTATGTTGATGATTGTGTCAATGCAATGTTATTGTGCGCTACGAGCGAAGTAGCGAACGGCAAGGTGTATAACTTGGGTAGTCCCGAAGTTATTGGGCTAAAAGTTCTGGCCGATATGCTGCTGGACGTGGGATGTGACTTTGATTTAAATGGTAGTTATGAGCTTGTTTCATTTCCACCTGAGCGTAAAGTGATTGATATTGGTGATTATTACAGTAATTATTCTCTGATAAACAAAGAGTTAGGTTGGTGTCCAAAAGTTGATTTGCGAGATGGCTTGGTTAAAACGATGGTCTATTATATAAAACATCATTCACATTATTGGGACGAGTTAAATGTCGCCTGACTCAATTCTTCAACCCTTGACGCATTCAAGTGTTACGCATCGACTGAATATGATGGAACATTACGTTACCCTTTTTGACAGCTTATTTTTGCCACAAGGGCTTGCATTGCACATTTCCATGGAGAGACATGTCAAATACTATACGTTGTGGATTTTGTGTGTAGATGACCCAACATTTGATGTTTTAGTGAAGTGCAACCTGCCAAACGTCAGGCTCTTGCAACTGAGCAAACTTGAAACTTCAGAGTTATTAGGTGTTAAACGAACACGCTCTAAAGTGGAGTATTGTTGGACGCTGACGCCGTTTGCACCACGTTTTGTTTTTGAGGCTGATAAAAGTGTAAACCGTGTGACTTATCTTGATGCTGATGTATGGTTTCGCAAACACCCATATCCTATTTTTCAAGAGTTTGAGAATTCAGGTAAGCAGATATTGATAACTGACCACGCTTATGCACCTGAACATGATCAGTCAGCTATTGCTGGGCAGTACTGTGTGCAATTTTTGATTATTACCCGTTTGGGTGGTGAGATAGTTCGAAAATCTTGGGAAGATCAGTGCATAGCGTGGTGTTACGCACGCTATGAAGATGACAAGTTTGGCGATCAGAAATACTTGGACCAGTGGCCGTTGAACTATCCTGAACACGTCCATATTTTGATGCGTAAGGAATTATTACTTGCTCCGTGGAATGCAACAGTTATACCGTATGGACAATCTGTCTTGTTTCATTTTCATGGTTTGCGTATTTTGTCAAAAAACAGAGTCATGTTCGATTTTTATCCACGTCCAAAGGTTTTGTTTGACAATGTTTATAAAAAATATTTGGTTGATATTCGTCAGTCATTGATTAAATTGAATTATATCAGCTTCAACATAAATCCTCAAAAAATTGTATCTGTATTTTTTGGCTATATTTACTTTAGATATATTCAAATAAATATTTTTATGAAATCAATATTTCCTGATATTTTTGCAAAATTTTAGTTAACATTGTATGATACTAAAAATCTGCATGATTGTGAACTGTATTTTAATATTCCAAACCAAATGAAGCATGAAGGCAGCTTGCGAAAAAATAGATGTTTGAACGCATTTACCATTGACAAACCGCTTGTTAGTATTATTACAGTGGTATTTAACGGAAAGAATCATTTCGAAGAGACCATTCAAAGCATCGTTAATCAGACTTACAAAAATTTAGAATATATTGTTATCGACGGTGGTTCAACGGATGGGACACTGGATATTATTTATCAGTATGACACTAAGATTGATTATTGGTTAAGTGAGAAGGATGGTGGCATTTATGATGCCATGAACAAAGGGATCACTCAAGCAAGAGGTGATTGGATTATATTTATTGGGGCTGATGATCGTCTATTTTCTGCAGATGTTATAGCATCTGTTCCATTTCTGGATTTCAAGAACCATCTCTTGATTTCAGGCTCTGTCATTTATGATACTGGCACAAAAGTCTGTTCCCACCTGGGATTCAGCACATTATTGCATAATACAGTTCACCACCAATCCTCTTTTTATAACTCAAAACATCTTTGTCATGATTTTGATATTGTGGCTTTTGGGGGTGGAAAATTTACACCTGATGAATTAAAAAATATTCAAACTTTGGGGGTTAATCACCAAAAGGTTCGGCACGTTGGCGGTGATGATCATCTGCTGGGTCAGTATTATCAATATGCAAGCGCATTCATTTATCCCTCACTGTATGAAGGTTTTGGCATCCCACCGCTTGAAGCCATGGCGCATGGCTGTCCCGTCATTAGCAGTCATACCAGTTCCATGCCAGAGGTGATTGGTCAGGCCGCAGAATTTTTTGATCCAAGGCAGACAGAATCAATGTGTTTAGCTATTGAAAATGTAGTTTACTCAGAAACACGATCAAGTGCATTGCGTCAGTTGGGTGCAGGACGTCTCAATGCTTTCTCATGGAAAAAATGCACCGAGAAAACTCTGGCTGTTTATCGCAGCGTGTCACAAACATCTGGTTGCTGAGCGTTCAGTTTTTCTTTGATAATTGCAAAGATATGAACCACAATCCCCCCCTCATCAGCATTGTTGTTGCTGTTCTAAATAATAAAACCACCTTGCAACAATGCATTGATAGTATTATTCAACAAACTTATGCCAATGTTGAGTTGATAGTGATCGATGGTGGTTCGACCGATGGCACCAAAGACATCATCATACATAATTCTCAGTTTATCACTTACTGGGTATCAGAACCCGATCGCGGCATTTATCACGCTTGGAACAAGGCATTGGTAAAAGCAAGAGGCGATTGGATTTGCTTTTTGGGGGCTGATGATTTTTTATGGAATGAAAATGTGCTCGAAAGTATAGTAAAACATTTGGTGTTAATACCTATTAATATTAATATTGCATATACAAAAACCATACTTCTCGACAATAAAAATAATCCGATGTTTTCATTGGGCATGCCGTGGGAATGTGTGAAAAATCGCTTCAAATATGACATGTGTATTCCCCATCCGTCTGTCATGCACAGACGTAGTCTATTTGAAAAGCATGGGTATTTTGATGAGTCATTCAAGATTGCGGGGGATTATGAGTTACTGTTGCGTGAATTAAAATATGGAAACGCATTTTTTATTCAAGACATTATTTTGACTGCCATGCGCCAAGGTGGTATCAGCAGCAGTCCTAAAAATACTTTACTAACTTTGCGAGAAGTGAGAAAAGCCCAGAAGAAAATGGAATTTCGCTGGCCAGGTTCTATATGGGTGATGGCTGTTGTGCGTGTTTATTTGCGAATTGTATTGTGGAAGTTATTGGGTGAAAATATGACAAGAAAATTTCTGGATAAGGGGCGTCAGGTTATGGGACTGCCGCCCTTTTGGACGAAAACATGATCCAAGGTCAGTTCGCCCCCATCAGCGTCATCATCCCCTGCTTTCGCTGTACCAAAACGATTGAGCGCGCTGTGGCTTCGGTTGCAGCGCACACACTTGTACCGATTGAAGTTATTTTGGTGGACGATGCCAGTGGGGATGGCACGCTTGAACTCTTGAAAAAACTTTGTAGCACATACAAAGCCGGCTGGATCAAACTTGTGGCATTGCCAACAAACTTGGGCGCAGGTAGCGCGCGTAACGCAGGGTGGGTGGCAGCGCGCCAAAAGTTTTCTTGATTTTCTGGAATATGTTTTTTAGCAACGCCACAAATTCTACCTAAAACAGCCACTTCCCCAGAAGTCTTCGTTTTGAAAATTTAATGTAACAATATGATTATTAAAGACAAAATTACTTTTTGTTCAGACACTATTTATAGCTGGTGCTGCCGTAACTTCGCTCACCTGATACCTAACCACCCGGAGCCGCACCATGCAAGTAGCTATAGACTTACCCAATGACTTTGTCGCGTTTCAAGCTGCGGCTGATATCCGTCAAGAAGTGCGGGCTTCTTATGCCTTGTGGCTCTATCAACATGAGCGCGTCACCCTGGCCAAAGCTGCAGAGGTGGCAGGCGTTTCACTTTATGACTTCATGGGTTTATGCAAAAGCAATCAAGTTCCTGTGATTGACATCAGCCGTGACGAATTACTGGCGGAAATAGCGGGGTTTAACCCAGCATGATCCTTGTTGCCGATGCATCCGCCTTGATCGCACTTGCGGCATGCAACAGCTTGCCACTGCTGGATGCCATCTTCGGCACAGTATGGGTACCAGAAACCGTGTATCTTGAAGTTGCAGCAGCTGACAAACCGCAGGCCGAACGCTTGCGGCAATATCTGCAAGACAAGGTACGACCGGTCAACATGCAGAACTATGTTTACCTTGATGCCTTTGCTGATGCAGGTGAAACCGCCGCCATGTTGCTCTACAAAGAACTACCTGCCGACTACCTTTTGATCGACGACAAGCGGGGGCGCAAAGTAGCCAACATCAACCACATCAAAACCATTGGGTCACTTGGAGTGTTGTTACAAGCCAAGCGAGCCGGATTGATCCCCCTGATAGCGCCATTGCTTTCGCAAATTCAAGCTAGCCCGGTCTACATTGGCCAAAGGCTGATTGAAACGGTATTGGAATTGGCGAGCGAGTCGAAAATGCAGCCAGGTTTTAGCCCATGAAAATTGCCTTCCGCACCGACGCATTCCTACAAATGGGCAGCGGTCACGTCATGCGTTGCCTGACATTGGCGAATGCATTGAAGGCGCGCGGTACGCAATGCCACTTCATCAGCCGAGCGCACCCCGTCCACCTGATGGAAGTTATCCGCCAACGTGGTTATAAGGTAAATAGCCTGGCAGCGCCTGTGCAGGAAGCGCAAGAAGCTACCAAAACCATTGCAAAATGGTACGAGACGCGAAGCAAAACAAGTCGATTGAACCCGCCCACGCCGCTTGGCTGGGCAGCACCTGGCAAATTGATGCGCGAGAAAGCGCAACTTGTTGCTGGTTTAAATATACAAAACTTTGCTAATCAATATGAATCGATTGTTTAGATTGTTTATGATGTGTGCTTACATCAATAGACTTTATTGAAACCCATTCTGGAATTACGCTAACTTCTTGATTTTCCTGCAATCGCTTGCGGGTTTTGAATTAAAATTCTATAACCAAATGAAGCATGAAGGCGGCTTACGAAAAACTGGATGTTTGAAAAAATTTACCATTGACAAACCGCTTGTTAGTATTATTACAGTGGTATTTAATGGAAAGAATCATCTTGAAGAGACCATTCAAAGCATCGTTAATCAAACTTACAAAAATTTAGAGTATATTATTATCGACGGTGGTTCAACGGATGGAACGCTTGATATTATTTATCAGTATGACACCAAAATTGATTATTGGTTAAGTGAAAAAGATGGTGGCATTTATGATGCCATGAATAAAGGGATAAAGCAAGCAAGTGGTGATTGGCTTTTATTTATTGGGGCTGATGATTGTCTTTTTTCTGGTGATGTTATAGCATCTGTTTCATTTCTGGATTTCAAAAACCATCTCTTGATTTCAGGCTGTGTCATTTATGATACTGGCACAAAAGTCTGTTCCCGCCTGGGATTCAGCACATTATTGCATAATACAGTCCATCATCAATCCTCTTTTTATAATTCAAAACTATTTTTAAATTGGAAATATGATACAAAATTTCATGTTATTGCAGATTATGAATTGAATTTAATACTTTATTTGACGAACGCAAGAACTGTAATGATTGACAAGGTCATTTCATTTTGTCGTGAAGGTGGAGTGAGTCGCGAAAATTATCAACTTGTCTATCGGGAAACCAACGAAGTGCGACGGATTCATCTGGGAAAAAAATCTTTATTATTTCAAGTTTTATACTTTATAAAATATAATGTATCATTCCTTAAAGGCAAGATAACTCATGCTTTTAAATAGAAAAATCAGTGTTTGTATTGCAACTTACAATGGTGGAAGTTACATTACAAACCAATTGTGTTCCATTTTTCCTCAACTTCAACAGGATGATGAAATAATTATCAGTGACGACTCATCTTCAGATAACACACTCGAATTGATAAAAAAACTTGATGATAAAAGAGTAAAAATATTTAAAAATCAAAAATTTAACAACCCAATTTTCAACTTTGAAAATGCTTTGGTGCATGCGATAGGTGATATTATTTTTTTAGCTGATCAAGATGATGTCTGGATGCCGAATAAAGTAAAAACCATGCTAACGTATTTGGAAAATTCAGATTTGGTACTGAGTGATTGCACGGTTGTTAGTGAGCATGATGAATTACTTTTTTCGTCTTTTTTTGAAAAAAATAACTCACAAGCAGGGTTATTTAAGAACTTGGTCAACAATAGTTATATGGGATGTTGCATGGCGTTTAACCGTAGAATTTTGACCAAGGCTTTACCTTTTCCGTCAGATATTCCCATGCACGATTGGTGGATAGGGTTGATTGCGGAGCGGTTTGGAAAGGTTTTTTTTTGTGATAAGAAATTAATTGCATATCGCCGTCACTCCAACAATGCATCTGTCTCTGGTGGAAATAGTCGATATAGTTGGTTGAAAAAAATGCAATTTCGTATTGTGATGATAAAAAATCTTGTAAAAAGAAATTTTTCGCATGAATAAACACATTGTTTTATTATGTTTTCCATATTATCTGAATTAAATCAATACTTTTTTGATTGTTTTTTTTCTCGCATTCTCACTATGGCTTGGTTGAAATGGAAAAAATAATCAAATCCACACCCATAACTGTATCCCTTTCAGTAGTCAGCCATAGTCAAATGAACTTGGTGGCGCTTTTGATGCAAGATATTGAAGCACACTGCCAGGGTATGTCAATTGAACTGATCTTGACACTCAATATCCATGAAGATTTTCAGCTTGACATGAAAATATTTTCATATCCTGTCACAGTGATAAAAAATGTCAAGCCAAAAGGTTTTGGAGCCAACCATAACCAGGCTTTCAGGTCAGCACGTGGGGATTATTTTTGCATTCTCAATCCGGATATTCGTTTGCATGACTGCCCGTTCCAGCCATTGCAACAATTACTAAAAGATGACTCAATAGGCGTTGTCGCTCCCTGGGTATTTAATCCGCAGGGTTTTATGGAAGACAGTGCCCGTCATTTTCCAACACCCAGCATTCTTTTGGGTAAATTATTCAGGAAACATTGGACATCCGACTATTCACTATGCAATAACCCCGTGAATGTCGATTGGGTTGCAGGGATGTTTATGATGTTTTCCAGACAGATTTTTCAGCAAATGAACGGTTTTAACGAGCGTTATTTTCTTTATTATGAAGATGTGGAACTGTGCGCCAGATTGAATTTGGCTCATTTACGCGTGATGGTTTGCCCAACATGCCATGTGATTCACCATGCACAGCGTCAAAGTCACCGTAGCCTGACATTTTTGCGTTGGCACATCAGTAGCTTGTTGCGGTTTTTGTGCTCTCCTCAATATCGTCAGCTTAAACAACTTCATCGGCTATGACAATTCTTGTCACCGGCGCCAACGGCTGGGTAGGCCAAGCCATATCCCAGCGTCTAGTGCATGATGGCGTGAATTTTCGTGCGGCAGTGCGTTCTGTCAGTTCAGCGCTGCCTGGCTGTGATACCACTGTGGTAAGAGAAATCAATGACAAGACAGATTGGCGCTGCGCATTGAAGGGCATCAATACCGTGGTGCATCTGGCATCGCGTGTGCATGTGATGTCTGACACGTCTGACAACCCCTTGTCAAAATACCGTCAGGTCAATGTACAAGGCACCCTCCATTTGGCTCGCAGGGCAGTACTGGCGGGCGTTACGCGTTATGTTTTTGTGAGTTCTGTCAAGGTCAATGGCGAACTCACCCCGTCAGGTCACCCATTTATTGAGAGTGATCAACCCAACCCCCAAGACCCCTACGGCATCAGCAAATATGAAGCTGAACAAGGTCTGCAGAAAATAGCCGCCCAAACTGGCCTGGAAGTTGTCATCATTCGCCCCCCTTTGGTTTATGGCCCGGGTGTCAAAGCCAATTTTGCTCAATTGATTCATGCAGTGCAAAAAGGCTGGCCTTTGCCGTTGGGTAGTATTCATAACCTACGCAGTTTGATCGCCCTTGATAACCTGGTGGATTTCATTATCACCTGCACCACGCACCCCAATGCTGCTCAGCAAACCTTTTTAATCAGCGACGGTCAGGATATTTCTACCCCTGAATTGATTCAAGGTATGGCCAAAGCTGCGGGGGTCAGGGCGCATATTTTGCCTGTTCCTGTTTGGATATTGATGTGCGCGGGCAAACTGACAGGCAAAAGCAATGCTGTGCAGCGTTTGTGTGGTAACTTGCAAATAGATAGCGCCAAAGCCAGATCCCTATTGGGCTGGAGGCCTGTTGTGTCATTCCATGAGGGTTTGCGGCAGACTATGGATGGAGTTTTAAAATCATGAAAAGATGTTTTGATGTGGTATTGGTATTTTTTGCCAGTATGGTATTTGCCATTCCTATTATTTTGGTTGCTCTGGCTGTGCGATTAAGCTCCAAAGGCCCCGTTTTGTATTGGTCAGACAGAGTGGGGCGCAACAATACTTTATTCAAAATGCCCAAGTTTCGCAGTATGCATATAGACACCCCCGCTGTAGCTACACATTTGTTAAGTCACCCTGACGCTTACCTAACCCCTATTGGTAGTTTTCTGCGCAAAACCAGTCTGGATGAATTACCACAGTTGTGGAGCATTATCAAAGGTGACATGAGTTTTGTAGGCCCTAGGCCTGCTTTGTTTAATCAACATGATCTGATTGAAATGCGAACATCTGTTGGTATTCATCATTTAAAACCCGGATTGACAGGGTGGGCGCAAGTCAATGGACGTGATGAATTACCTATACCACAAAAAATTGTTCTTGATTCTGAATATTTTGATCGTCAATCGATGATTTTTGATATTAGAATCCTTTTTCTGACAGCATGGAAGGTTTTAATGAGGGATAATGTCACTCACTGACAGTACACTCCATGTTTTAGTCAGCTTTTCTTTTAGTCAGCTTTTAGTCAGCTTTTGTTAACGTTTTATGAATAGGTACCAACTATGTCTTCATTGATTGAAATTCAAACCCAGATTGCCTTGCTTCAAAAGCAAGCCGAAGAAATCAGAACCGATGAGATGGGCCAGGCCTTGCAGGATATTTTGACCAAAATGGATATCTACGGTATTACGATTGACGATATCGATCGCGCCAGGGGTCGTGTCCGTAAGTCCAGTAATCCTGCCCCCATCAAATACCGTGGCCCAAATGGTGAAGCCTGGTCCGGACGCGGCCTCACTCCCAAGTGGCTGGTTGCCTTGATTGCACAGGGTCAAACCAAAGAATCATTCTTCATCACGGAATAATCAGAGTCAACATTGACTTTCCAACTTTCATGGCATGGGATAGATTACATCAGGCTATGAAAGTTATTTGAAGACACCTTTTTATTCGCTAGTATTTTGTTTTGATGAGTTCATGGCGTTAAATATCAGGTGAGTTGGTGGTCTTTCTCAAAATATCCTGGATTTTTCAGTTGTTACTTGAAGTAAAACTGATAAATCCAGGATATTTTTTTAGGGTTTCAGTGCAAAGCAGTGCTCGCATGGAGTAACCGTTTAGACCTCATGTCAAATGCCGTCATTCCCGCGAAGGCGGGAATCCAGTGCATGTTGGTTGACCAGGGTACAAAGGCAGTCTGGATTCCCGCCTTCGCGGGAATGACGATAGTGGGGTCTAAGGATATGGTCAATAATAAGTTGTGCATTTGGGTCGTCAGATTTGGGCGCACTGCGTCGTTACAAATCGCTTATGTGGCTGGGCCACACCGCACGATTTGCGCCTAGCATTGCATCCCAACTCTAACGGCCAAATGCACAACTTATTGTTGACCATATCCTAAACGGTTACAGCATGGACTTTTTTGATATTTCAAGATTAATGGTGTTTTTTCTGGTCAGTGGGTACGGCGAGCTGATGTACGCATGATTCGACATCATATTTTGGTCTGGCCGCGAAAGGCCAAGCAAATAGCTGTAGTCACGCTCGATGTGGTTTTGGCGTTGCTGGCCACTTGGCTGGCTTTTTGCCTTCGCCTTGACACCTGGGTTTTGCCATCTGATGCACAGTGGTGGCCCTATGGTTTGGCGCCTTTGCTGGCCATTCCCATTTTTGCCCGTTTTGGCCTTTACCGTGCCATTTTTCGCTACACCGGTCAGGCGGCCATGCATGCCACGGCTAAAGCTGTTTTGCTGTATGCGTGTGTACTTTCCCTCATTTTGATGTGGCAACGTTGGCCTATGGTGCCTCGAACACTGGGTGTTTTGCAACCCCTGATTTTTTTGTTTTTGGTGGGAACCAGTCGGGCTGTGGCTCGATTTTGGTTGGCTGGTATTGGCATTTTTGGCAACAGAGTGCGGGGGCGTTTGCTCATTTATGGCGCGGGAACAGCCGGCGTACAAACGGCATCTGCCTTGCAAATCGCCGGTGAATTCAAATTGTTGGCTTTTTTGGATGACGATGCCAAAAAAGTTGGACGCAGCATCAATGGTGTTCCCATTTTGTCGCCCATAACCATGCGCTCGCTGGTGGTCAAGCAGAAGGTCACTGACATTTTGCTGGCATTGCCCAGTGCCACGCGCGAGCGACGCAACAAAATCATTGAATCCATGAGTGGTTTGCCCGTGCATGTGCGTTCGTTGCCCAGCATGGCAGACCTGACCTCTGGCCGGGTCACTGTGCGCGATTTTCGTGAACTGGACGTTGAAGATGTACTCGGACGAAAGCCAGTAGCACCCCAAAATAGCCTGTTGGCACGCGATTTGACCGATCAGGTGGTATTGGTCACGGGAGCGGGGGGCAGCATAGGCAGTGAGCTGTGCCGCCAGATTGTGCTTCAGCGTCCACGCCAACTGTTGCTGTTCGACCACAATGAATTTGGCCTGTACGCCATTCACCAAGAGCTTCAAGCCACTTGCAGCGTGTCATCTTTGCACGTTGAGTTGCTGCCTTTGCTGGGCAGTGTGACCAACCCTGATCGCCTGCAAGCTGTGTGCAACACCCACCGTCCCGCTACGGTGTACCACGCTGCCGCCTACAAGCATGTTCCTTTGGTGGAAGATAACCCTGGTGAGGGCGTTCGCAACAACGTTTTTGGTACGCTGTATATGGCGCGGGCTGCGGCTCTTGGGGGTGTCAAACGTTTTGTGCTCATCAGTACCGACAAGGCCGTGCGCCCTACCAACGTGATGGGCGCTTGCAAGCGCATGGCTGAACTGGTGTTGCAAGCCTTGGCCGCACAGGGCAGTGCCACCTGTTTTTCAATGGTGCGATTTGGCAATGTGCTCGATTCCAGTGGTAGCGTGATGCCTTTGTTTCGTCGGCAAATTGCATCTGGTGGCCCACTGACTGTGACCCATGCTGATGTCACCCGCTATTTCATGACCATTCCAGAAGCCGCTCAACTGGTGTTGCAGGCAGGTGCTATGGCAGTCGGCGGGGATGTATTTGTATTGGACATGGGCGATCCTGTCAAAATCATCCACTTGGCGCGTCACATGATTGAACTCTCTGGCCTGCGTGTGCGCGATGCCGCCCAGCCTGATGGTGACATTGAAATCACAGTCACAGGTTTGCGCCCAGGCGAGAAGTTATACGAAGAACTGTTGATTGGCAACAACCCAGAACCGACCGAGCACCCGCGCATCATGAAAGCACACGAGCCTTTTTTGCCCTGGACAGCCCTGCAAGGTGAACTGACTGTGTTGCTTGATGCGGCCAACCGCAACGACACAGCAGCCATCAAATCCTTGATGCGCCAGCATGTGCAGGGCTATGAAACTGTTTAGATTATTCAACACCATGAACCACACCATAACTCCCCACGCCCAAGCCGAAATACTGGCACAAGCCCTTCCCTACATCCGCAAGTTTCATGGCAAAACCATGGTCATCAAATACGGCGGCAACGCCATGACCGACCCCGCCTTGCAGGCTGCTTTTGCCGAAGACGTCGTGTTGCTCAAATTGGTAGGGATTAACCCTGTGGTGGTGCATGGCGGCGGCCCGCAAATTGAGACGGCTTTGAAGCGCTTGGGCAAAAAAGGTGAATTTATTCAGGGAATGCGCGTGACCGATTCCGAAACCATGGAAGTGGTGGAATGGGTGTTGGCGGGCGAAGTTCAGCAAGACATTGTGGGCATGATTAACCATGCAGGTGGCAAGGCCGTTGGATTGACCGGTCGTGATGGCGGCATGATTCGTGCGCAAAAACTCAAAATGCACGACACCGTTGATGCCAGCAAAGAGTACGATGTGGGACAAGTGGGCGACATCATCAGCATTGACCCCAGTGTGGTCAAAGCCTTGCAAGACGATGCTTTTATTCCCGTGATCAGTCCGATTGGTTTTGGTGAAAATAACGAAAGTTACAACATCAACGCAGACGTGGTCGCAGCCAAACTAGCGACCGTACTCAAGTGCGAAAAATTGATCATGCTGACCAACATCAGCGGCGTTTTGAACAAGGCCGGCAAACTGGTCACAGACCTAACCGCACGGCAAATTGAAAAATTGTTTGCCGATGGCACTTTAAGTGGCGGCATGTTGCCAAAAATTGCTGGTGCGCTTGATGCTGCAAAAAGCGGTGTCAATTCCGTTCACATTGTGGACGGTCGTGTTCCTCATGTTTTGCTGCTTGAAATTTTGACCGACCAAGCCTTTGGCACGATGATTCGCTCACACTAAACACTATCAATATAATAGCTAACAACGCTTATCCATCAAGGGCTAGAGGCCAATTTGTTCTATTTTTTCTCAAGCATTTTTGATTAACCCAACACATGACTTCTTCACACAACCCCAGCGTTTTTCGTCGGGCAACCCCGCCTCAGGGTCGTTCTTTTATTCCGGCCGGTCAAACCAACACGGCAGCCACAGGCCCCAACGGCACGCTTCGCCTGAACAAACGCATGGCCGAGCTAGGCCTGGCATCGCGCCGACAAGCCGATGACTGGATTGCCAAGGGCTGGGTCAAGGTCAATGGTCGCGTGGCAGAAATGGGAATGCAGATAGCACCAGATGCGCCGATTGAGATTGGCCCACAAGCCCAAAGACAGCAGGCCCAACAGGTCACGATACTGATCAACAAGCCGATTGGCATCGTCAGTGGCCAGGCTGAAGATGGCCATGTGCCTGCTTTCACTCTGGTGCAACCGCAAAACCGGTGGCATCAAGACAATGCACGCTTTTTCTTTCACATAAGCCAACTCAAAAGCCTAGTGCCTGCGGGGCGGCTTGACATTGATTCGACCGGCCTGTTGGTTTTAACTCAGGATGGACGTGTAGCGCGTCATCTCATTGGTGAAGATGCCAACATCGAAAAAGAATATCTGGTGCGTGTGGTCTATACCGGCATCATCAACACAGCCGCAGTCACCCAGGCATCAGCTACCTACGCTGCAAGCCCATTGCCACCTGCACAGCTCAGCCGTATCGACGATGATGACCCTGTCACTGCTGATGTGCAGTCGGTATTTCCTGCCGAAAAACTAGCTTTGTTGCGTCACGGTTTAAGCCTGGACGGGCAGCCTTTGCTGCCTGCAAGGGTGGAGTGGCAAAACCCCGAGCAGCTCAATATTGTGCTGACCGAAGGCAAAAAACGCCAGATTCGCCGCATGTGCGAGCTGGTGGGCTTGAAGGTGACGGGATTGAAGCGCGTTCGCATTGGCCGCGTGATGCTTGGGCCTTTGCCGGTGGGTCAGTGGCGCTATCTCGCAGCGCATGAGCAATTTGAGTAAGGAATCAGTGATTCACCATCAATTTTCTGCCTCATAATTTCAAAAAACATAGCGAACTATGCAATACCAGAGCGGGTTATAGCCGAATTTTGTATAATTTTCGATGTAGAAAACTGTCCGTTAAGCGTTTAGGATATGGTCAACAAGAGACATGGCCAGCGCCCATCGACGTGCCATGGCGGGCGTGTTGATGCAGGTGGTCACATCGCCTGCGCTATAGACAGAACGATCCAGCAGTTGAATGTCAGCCTCGTGCTGACGAGCCACATGTGGGTCTTCAAAAAAGATGACCTTTTGGCATCGTCTGTCGAGCACCAGCTCTGCAATTTGCGCATCTCCCCCCAAAGGGCCACTTTGATAGCAAGTGACCCAATTTTGTGATGCTGGCCAGCCCCTTGACCACGCCATGGCATTGAGTTGCTTGCCTGTGGTGCCTGTGGCCACGCGACCTGCAAATCGTGACAGCGTATCAAAATGCTCACTGGCAAATGCCATCATGTCGTGTTTGAGGGCATCGTGGGCGACCAGTGCCACCACTTGGGACTCAAGCGCCCAGCTTTGTTGCGACTGAGGCACAGGGTTTTCTGTCCATCCGGCACAAACCAGTTCAACAGCCACCCACTCAATGGCACCTGCCAGGGTGGCAACAAAAGGTTTACCGTGAATGACACATTGGCGCTTGAGTGCCTGTGTTTCGGGGTACATGGATGTCGGGTTCACCGGATCGATAAAAAAGAAAACCCCGTCGAGCGCAGTTTGCGGCGACAGCCCACCTGCTGCGCGCGAGACCAGGCGCATCAGCCCCCCATCGCGACCGTGTCCAACCGAAACCAATTGATTGCGCAGCAAATCGTTAATCACCAACGTATCATGCGCACCCCCCGTGGCGTGCAATTGCAACGCGAGCCGACGCAGACCAGGTTCACAAAGTCGCGCCCAACGCAACAGCGCACAGTCAGGCCCCAGCCGGTGAAGCCGGTGGGCGACAAGTCCAAAATTCATCATGTTTAGTCGATTTTTAACCAAAGTTGTACATCAAAAATGAACGCATGAACACCTCTAACGTGAGGTGCAATGCAATCAGTACCAAAAATCAGGGAACTACTGTCTGGTGACAGATCAAAACCTAGACAACTTCGGGGAGCAGAAATTTTCAACGAACCTTCGATGACTCAGAATTTAATCTGAACCCTCTTGCTGCCTTCACCCTCATCCCTCACCCACAAAAAATTTTTTCTAGCCCGCACGCACCATTCACGCATGTCTTTTTCAAAGGATGCGCAGTCTGCTACCACTTCAAGAATGTCGCCTTGTTTCATTTTGGATGCGATGATGGTAACTTTGAGAGAAGGTTGTGGGCATCTAAGCCCCATGCAGTCAAGGGTTTGGGTGACCATTTCAGTGCCTTTGGGTCAATGGATTACCGGATTGAGAAGGTGGTAGTTTGCGTAATTTGCGTAATTTGCGCAAACGCTTGACAAACGCTGTGGTAATCAATGAAAATATGTCTGCCTGTACGGCTGAAACGAAGTCTAGCATAAGGCGATTTAAGGCGATTTAAGGCGGTCGGGGTGAATGCCCAACTGCGCCGTTTGTCATCAAAAATGCCTATAGCGCTTGCCTGTATGACGTTATTAGCTATGAATTTTGCAGCAATCTGGCTGCATCACGGGCGAAATAAGTCAGAATGCCGTCTGCCCCGGCGCGCTTGAATGCCAGCAGGGTTTCCATCATGACAGCATCATGGTCAAGCCAACCGTTTTGCGCAGCGGCCTTGAGCATGGCGTATTCCCCTGATACCTGATAGACAAAGGTGGGCATGTTAAATTCATCCTTGACACGTCGCACTACGTCTAGATAAGGCATTCCGGGTTTGACCATCACCATATCTGCACCCTCGGCAATGTCCATCGCCACTTCACGCAGGGCTTCATGGCTATTGGCGGGGTCTATCTGATAACTGTTTTTGTTGCTTTTGCCCAGGTTGGATGCTGATCCTACGGCATCACGAAAAGGTCCATAAAAGGCGCTGGCATATTTGGCGCTGTAAGCCATGATGCGGGTGTGGACAAAATGTTTGGACTCAAAGGCTTGACGGATAGCACCGATGCGACCATCCATCATGTCGCTAGGGGCCACAATGTCTGCGCCTGCTTCTGCATGGACAAGTGCCTGTTGGACCAACATAACCACCGTGGCATCGTTCATGATGTAGCCGTTTTCTGCCGGGTGGGGTGAAGGCAGACCATCCTGGCCGTGGCTGGTAAAGGGGTCTAATGCCACATCCGTCATGATGCCCAGCTCTGGAAATTCTTTTTTCAGTGCTTGCACCACACGTGGCAAGAGACCGTCAGGGTTCAGCGCTTCTCTGCCGTCCGGGGTTTTGAGCGATAGGTCAATCACCGGAAAAAGTGCCATCACCGGTATGCCCAGTTTCATGCAGTCTTGTGCCACGGGCAGCAGCAGGTCAAGGCTCAAGCGATCTACACCTGGCATGGATGTAACGGCATGTCGATGTTGTGTGCCATCAACTACAAAAACAGGGTAAATAAGATCATGCCTGGTCAGACAATTTTCGCGTACCAGATTGCGTGTAAAACTGTCACGGCGCAAACGACGTGGGCGACCTTGGGGAAAAGGGGCAAAGTGAATCATAATCCTGGATTCCTCAGTTGAACGCGCCCGAGTGGGCTACTGGCTTCATAACGGTTTAGTGAAGATAATAAGCGGTCAACTGAGGAATCCAGGATAAACAGGGCAGTACTTTGTTTGTAATGATAGAAGCGGGCATCAGTGCAGGCCTTTTTTGCAGATGCATTGAATTCCCTTGTTCAACCTGGTCACGACCGGGCAGCGCCCTCTGTAAACATCGCCACGCTATTGACCGGCAGCGGTGTCCAGATTTCGTTGTCAGTCAATGGTAAGGTGGCAATCAACACGACGCGGTCACCTGGTGATGTCACTTCGTTGAAATCGACCGTCACATCCTGATCCTTGAGGTGAGCGACAGCGAAGGGGGACTGACGAACGATGTAATGCAGTTCAGTGGATCGGTGGGCAAACATACCATCGCCGTTTGAGAGCAGAAAATTAAAGAGTCCGTAGGGTCTGACTTGCGCAGCAAACTCTTCCAGTGCCCAACGCAGGGAATGACCCTCGGGAGCGCCCGCTGGAAAGCTAAGGCGAAGTGTTTGTAACAGGTGACAGAAAACCAGTTCGCTATCGGTCTGCCCAACCGGTAAAAAGCTGCCATCAAGTGCTGGCGCATAGCCGTCGAGATGGCCGTTGTGAGCAAAAATCCAGTAACGACCCCAAAGTTCACGCATGAAGGGATGGGTATTTTCAAGACTGACCGTCCCATGTGTGGCCTTGCGGATATGGGCGATGACGTTGAGCGAACGAATCGGGTAACGGCGAACCAGTTCGGCAACCTGCGATTCGCATGATGGCTTGGGATCGAGAAAGACACGCACACCACGCCCCTCGAAGAAAGCAATTCCCCATCCGTCCCGATGGACATTGGTCGCTCCACCACGCGCCTGAAAGCCAGTGAAAGAAAAGCAGATATCGGTGGGGACATTGCAATTCATCCCGAGTAGTTCACACATAAAAATACTTTGTTTTCAATAGATTAAGACTCAGAATAGGGTTAACTGAGGAATCTAGGATGAACCATACAAATCAGGTATCACCGACTTGGTTTTCTTTGAATACTTGTTTTTTGGCATCGTCGCAAAAGCCTGCGCCAGTGATTCCCCCCGCCAATTTATATCGGTATAACAGGCGCGATCAAGTTGCTGTAGCAATTTTGTGAGTTTGACATCATCTAGTCGCAAGGCAACAGCATGAAGTCCACGTGGCGGGGACTCTGGCCAAAATTCAACGGCCCATGCCAACAGATGTCGTCTTGCTGCCTGCGGATCGTTGCCTTGACAGGCCCGCTGAAATGCGCTCAATGCCTTGCCTGACGAGAGCTTGACTGGCCGTGATGAAAGGGTGGCAAGTGGGGTCACCCGTGAGGCCGATCGGCTTGAGCGCCACCAAGCCAGCAGTGTGCCAAACCAAAGCAGCGCGAAGGCCGCGCTTGTCCATTGCCATATCGACACGCTGGCAAAAGTGGTGCTGTGCAATGGTTTGTCGAATTGCAGATTTTCTGCTGCCACAGAGGCTGGCCGAGTTCCAACCGTGGAAGATGTGTCAACGACGGGGTCGCCTGGCAAAATGTCCAGAGTGCGGGCTGGCAACCTGGCTTCGCGCTGGGTGTTGCTGGTGGTATCCCACCAGATTAGTCGCAGGGCGGGAAGTTCATAGCGCCCGGGTTTGCTGGCCATCAGTGCGATGTCCTGGTCACGACTGCCAAGCATTGTCCCAGTGCGTAGCTTGTCTTCCATTTTGGATTGATCGGGGTAGAGTTTGATGCCATCAGGCACGGTCATGAGTTGGCCGAGATCGGGGAGTTGCGCTGCGGTCACACCCGATGCCGTGAGGCGAAGATGGCGGGTCAATGGCTCGCCGACACGCAAAATACCGTTGTCAGGCCGCCAGCTCTCTTCAAGTGTCACCTCTTGCGCTGGCAACCAGTGAGCGCCTGCCGCAGCAGCGGGTCTTGGCAAGACATTCATTTCAATGGCGCTTGCCGAAAGACGAAGGGGGCGCGTACTTCCCATCATTCTGCCCAGCGGCGATTGACCAAAAACCCTTCCAAACAGTGAATGGATGTCTGACGGATCCATGGTGTCGGTGTCTGGCACTTGCGCCTCCAGTGTCGGGCCTTTGAGGCTGATCTGGCCGCTGCGTTGGGGCACCAGCACATATTTACGTTCGATCACTTGGTAATTTCGACCGTTGCGTGATTCAGAGGTCTGTGTATCTTCACCGAGTTGTTTAACCAACACATCGCTACTGCCTGGCAAATCGAGGCTGGCTTGGGACAACTGTGTTCCCACAAAAAGCCGCAGGGTCAAGACGACGGCAGATTGCACGTAGGGGTGCTTCTGGTCAATGGTTGCCGTCATGGAAACAGGCGGCGTATCGGTGGACTGATCAGCCTCTTGTTTGTCGCCATTGCCGCCTACGATCAATTCGAGTGCCGCAGATTCTTCCGTACCCCAACGCAGTGGCGGGATATGAATTGTTCCTTCTTGCCTGGGTGACAAAAATAAAATAATTTGGGTCTGAGAAGAAATTTGGCCATTGACAATTTGTGTGCTGGAGCCGCGACGGGTGCTCAAAATATTGAAATTTTTCTGCAGTGGCGCCAGGTCTGGCTGCTCGTCGGATCTGCCGTCATTTTGCAGCAAAAGCCGCACCGTCTCACCCTGTGCGATATGGGTTCTGTCCAAAGACGCGCTGACCGTTGCCTGTGCAAAAAGACAAGTGCAGCTTGCGAGAAAAGCAGCCACCATGCGAAGAATCACACCCTTCATTTGGCGTCTCGCTGTCTCATCATCTGTTGAATCATGAACTTGCGCCGCAACAACCCACCGGGGTCGTCTGGAATGCTGCGCAGCCATTGCTCCTGTGCCATTTGTTGTTCCGTCATGGGGGATGCGCTGGTCTGCGCATCCCGACTTTCACCAGCATGATTTTGACCGGTATCACCCGATGAACTGGGTTGAACCTTGTTCAGACTGTCCTTGGCATCTTGCCGTGCCTGCTCTGCATCGCTGCGTTTTGCAGATGAGGCAGTGTCTTGCGGTGATGGTACGCCAGACTTGTTTTGCCCCTGGGCATTCTGGCTATCAGATGGGCCTGCGCCTGCTTTTGCCGTATTCTGCGAAGCCGTTTGGGATGACCCGGGGTCAGTGGGCTTGCTGTCGCCCTGTTGGTTCTTTGGCTTGTCGTTTTGTTGACTGTTTTGAGACTTGTCTTTTTCAGCGTCTTGCAACTCTTTGAGCGCCCTGGCAACCAGGTCACGGTTGTGGCGTGCGTCCTGATGTTTAGGGTCAAGTTTCAAAGCAGCATCAAAGGCTTTCAGCGCACCCTGCAAATCGCCAGCATGGGCCAGTGCGTTGCCCCGGTTGTAATGCGCCTCGCTGTCGTCGACGGCGCTCAGCTCTTGGGCTGCAGCACTGTAGTCGCCTGCCTTGAAATGGGCAAAAGCCTTTCGGCGAGGGTCAGTGTAAGTATTGGCTGCGCCGCTGGCATTGCCCTGTTGCATCATGGCCTCTGCTCGCTGATCTGCATTGCGCCAAAGCGTTGACCAAAAGCTCGAATCGTCGGCTTGCACCTGCGTAGCCAGCGTGAGCAAGGCCAAGCATAAAAACTGATGTTTCATAACCACCTTTTGCGCGTCAAGATCGCAACGATCAAAAGCAGCGCAGGCAACAAGTAAGCACCCGCATCACGCCAGTGAGCCAGCTCAATGCCCTGTGCGGCAATGGCATCCCGCGGTTTTTGCGACGATGCCTGCAAATCAAAAATAAGGCTGGGTAAATTGGCAATGTCAACATAGCGTCCACCGCCCGCAGTCGCCAGTTGCTGAAGTTGATCAACATCAAGTTTCACCCACTGAGTGGCACCGTTTTGTGCTTGTGCAAAACTTCCGTTGGCATCACGTAGTGGAGCGCCGGCCAAAGTGCCTGCGCCCACAACGCTGATGATCACACCTTGTGATTTAAGGAAGGCGGCCAGGCGCAGTGCAGCAGCCGGATCGTCAAAGCCGTCTGTCATGACCACCATGCGTTTCTCTTTGGCAACAGAGGCTTCCAGCAACTGGCGTGCTTGTTCAAGAGCGGGGGCTAGGTGGTCCCCCGCGCTGGGCATCAAATCAGGGGCCAGTGAGGGCAGGAGTGCCCGCACCGTCGCCACATCTTGTGTGAGGGGTGTCACGGTATAAGGCTCGTCGCTAAAAACCACCAGGCCAACACGTGCATCACGCGCAGCAACCAAAATATCTTCCATCGCATAGCGTGCCCGTGTGACGCGATGAGGCGACAAGTCCGAAGCCTCCATGGAGGGCGACAGATCCAGCACCAACACCCATGCAGCCGGTGCGCGATAGGCCCGCACACGGTCTTGCTGCCAGCAAGGGCCTGCCAAAGCCAATACGGCCAGCGTCCACGCGAGGGTAAGCCATGGCCACGGGCGCATGCTGCGGCCCATGGAGTCAACGTCCTGAAGTTGCAGCGCAGGCAACAAATCAGCATCAATCACGCCTGACCAATCTTTTGAGCGTGCATGACGACGAGACAGCCAAAACACAAGAGCAAATAAAAAAGGCAATGCCAGCAGCCACAGGGGACGTAAAAAATGAAAGGATTGAAAAAATGCGCTGACAGTCATCCTGGCTCTCGTAAAAAGACGACCCACACACTTAAAAGCAGAGCGATCCCCAATGGCCATGGAAACCATTCGGTGCTGGGGCGATACCACTGGGCCTGCCCAGAACTGGGTTCGAGTTTGTCAATCCGGGCGTAAATCTCCTGCAAGGCAGCCGCATCGGCAGCCCGAAAATAAGTGCCGCCCGTGATGTCTGCAATGGACTTCAGCGTGCCTTCATCCAGACTGCCGATGTTAAAGGGCTGTACTGACCCCACGCCAATGGTGTAGATGCGCAACTTTGCATCAGCGGCCATTTTTGCAGCCGGGATGGGGTCCATCAAACCAGCATCGTTACCACCGTCTGTGAGCAAAATCATCACCATTTCGCCGTCTGACCGAAAACGATCCGCTTGCAGCCGTTTGATCGCCAGTCCAATGGCGTCGCCAATGGCGGTTTGCGTCCCCGCCACACCAATCACAGCTTCACGCAAAAACTGGCCTACCGTTTCAAGATCAGCCGTTAGCGGCGCTTGGAGGTAAGGTCGAGTGCCAAACAAAATCAGGCCCACCTGATCGCCTGTGCGGCGACGTATGAAATCACCGGCCACAACCTGTACCACTTGCAGGCGCGTTGCACGTCCTGCCATATCTTGTTCGGCCATCGAACCAGAGGCATCCACTGCCATCATCAGGCGACGACCAGTCGTTGAAACCGGTTGCGGTTCACCCAACCACTGCGGACGCATTGCTGCGACCACCAACAACAGCCAAAGCAGTGCAAACAGTAACATGCGCCCTCTGGAATTTGCTCCAGGATAGGGTGTCATATCGTTCGATACCGTCGCAGCAAACGGCAAAAATAGCGCACTCCCCTGTGGTTTTGCGGGTGGCATCAACCGACCAACCAACCAGGGCAAAGGCAACAACAACAGCATCCATGGCCAGACAAAATGAATCATGATTTTTTACAGTTCCCGCATTGGACGCGGCGCAAGCGAACCATGGTGTGACAAGTGATAACAGTATTTAGGATAATCGTACCAATGTCAGGGCGTCATCTGATGACGAACGCTGCCACTGTCTATCGGGTAGCTTGAAGACACTCACCACATCTACCATGTGAACAGCCTGCTGCTTGAGGTTGTCGGCAGACGCAGCCACCTGTTCTACCAGCGCAGCATTTTGCTGCGTCACATAATCCAAATGCGTGATGGCTTGATTCATCTGAGCAAGGCCGCAGGTTTGCTCGTGCATAGAAGCACTGATATTAGAAATTAAACCCGCAACACGTTGTACCTGGGTCACAATATCTTGCGTGGTCTTACCCGCCTTATCAACAAGTTGCGCACCAGCATCAACCTTTGCAACACTAACATCAATCAAACTTTTGATTTCTTTGGCCGCCTGGGCTGAGCGGCCTGCCAAACTGCGCACTTCGGTGGCAACAACCGCAAAACCACGTCCTTGCTCGCCCGCACGGGCAGCCTCTACCGCTGCATTCAAAGCCAAAATGTTCGTCTGGAAAGCAATACCATCAATCACTTGAATGATGTCAGCAATTTTGCATGAGGCCGATGTGATTTCCTGCATGGTGACGACCACCTCCCTCATCACTGATCCCCCGTGAACGGCAGCCGTGTTCGCAGCATTTGCCATTTGATTGACCTGTTGGGCGGTGTCAGCGTTGTTTTTGACGGCAGCGTGAAGTTCTTCCATGGAGGCTGCTGTTTCTTCCAAACTGCTGGACTGCGCTTCGGTTCGCCTTGACAAATCAGCGTTGCCGTCAGCTATTTCGTTCGCGGCCAAAGAAATGCTGTCCGCACTGGTACGAACCTCACCCACAATTTGTGCCAACCCATCGCGCATCTGTTCCAAGCCTGCCAGCAGTATGCCGGTCTCTTCCTGGCTGTGACGGTCTGCACCTTCAATGTCACTGACCAAATCTCCATGGGCCATACGCGCTGTGGCTTCAACGGCATGTTGGGTTGGGCAAGTGATGCTCACGGTCAAGCGCCAGGCCACGATGATCGAAAACGTGAGAACCAACAGTCCCACTCCACTCATGACGATCACCGTCGTGGCGTTATTTTTGTCCATTTGCGCAGCAGCCACGTTGGCTACATTGGCGTTTTGCTTTTGCATAGCAATGAAATTTTCCAACTCGGTCATCGATTGGTTGAGCAGGGGGTCAATTTTGCCGGTGATGATGGCACCTGCCTGCTCGGTGGCGAACTGCGATGAAAAATCAACAGCCTCATTAAAGTGAACATCCGTCTGACGGTCAATTTCACCTAAGTGTGCGAACACTTCACGTTCTTTGACACCAAAACCCATCGCCTCCAGTTTTGTCTTGGCATCCAGGTAGGCTGCGCGCTGGGTTTTAGCTTCAGCCTGGTCTTTTTGAACGTCTTCCACCTTGGTTTCAAGTCCCATGTTGCGAATGGCAACAGCGCCTTTGAGCAGGGATGTGTTCATGGCGTGTGCAATTTCCTGTTGTGCGGCTGTGCGTTGCAAAGTGTCAAGCAGTGTGGTGCGGTCTGAACTACTGTTCACAATGGCACTCACTACCAATGCACCAGCGACCAACAGAATCGATCCAAACCCCAAGCCCAAACGAAGTCCAATTTTCATGTCATGCAAATTCATAAACTCACACTTTCTGGTTTATAGATAACGAACTGCCCAACGACAAAGTCAGGCCACTCTACGAAAAGACAAACAAATGGCATCAATCCTTATAAACGCCAACACCCACCCAGTTATTGCCAACACGCTCGACATAAATCACTTTGGATTCAATTTTTTTAGAAACGGGGTTCAGGAATTTGTAAGGTTCGGACCAGCCTTTGCCCTTGGTTTTGGCCAAATCAAGCAATTTTTGGTAAAAAAGCTGACCATCGGGGTCTTTCAAACCGATGAGGTTCTTGCCAATGAGCTTGGGGTTGCCGCCATGACCCAACATCACACCCTCAAGACCAGCAAAGGCAACATACAGATCGCGATCCTTGAATGTGTTGCCATTGGTAAATTCTTCGACAGACTTTTCAAGACCGTTGACCTTGACAAAAGCTGCTGCTTTGTGGGCCATGGCCTCAGCTTGGGCGGCGGTGCTATGCTCTGAAGCCCAAGCCACGCTGATCATGAATAAACAGTAAAAAGCCACACCAAGAATAGCTTTATAAAAAGAAAATAATTTCATAATGATTAATCCAAGAATAGTTAAAAAATATCAAAATCACTTTTTTAGCCATCCTCTCCTTTTTAAAACATCACTTAATGCAATGATTTTATTTGCAATAATTGATGATTGAATAAAAAGAAATGGGCAGGTATTCCTTGAGGATGAACCAACTGATGTGCATATTTCAGCCCATCATCACCGCAGAATAATGACTTTGAAGTTTTGCATCCGTGCGCTACCGCACTCAAATGAAAATAAACCTGTTTCGCGCCATGGGCGTAACCGTTCAGACCCCACCATCGTCATTCCCGCGACGGCGGGAATCCAGACGGGTGCGTTTCAAAGTGATGTGGCTTTGCTTGGGTGCGACATCCAAATCCCCCCTAACCCCCCTTTTTCAAAGGGGGGAATGAGAACGGTTAGCCTATTTCAGACCTCCCCGCCTTTTTTCTAAAACATCACCTAATTCAATGATTTTATTGACAATAAGTGAATTTTGGACAATTAGCCATTTCGTGGAATTTTTTATGTTGATTTATAGTGACTTTTTTCACTGAACTTCAGTTTATCCACAAAAATCCGTCCAAATTTCAGCCGCGTTTCATTGCCATTTCG
>CAIYWD010000157.1 GCA_903929815.1 uncultured beta proteobacterium | reverse complement strand
GGCCAGGCTTGGCCCATCAAAGTGCAGGCCCAGCGCGAACAGCTTATCAAGCGCATCAAAAAAGATGGCTTTGATCAGACCCTGGAGGCCATTGCTTCCACCTGGTTTAACCGATTTGCTGCCCTTCGGTACATGGAACTGCACGACTATTTGGGGCACGGCCACCGCGTGCTGTCGGGCACCGTTGGGGGAGTGCCGGACATTCTGACCCACGCCACCGAACTGGCCGACCCACACAACGCCCATGCCTTGCCCGGCCTGAACGTCGAACTGATCACCGACATGAAACTGGCGGGAAACCGTGACGACGAGCTGTATCGTAGGGTGCTGGTTGCCCAGTGCAATGCCTTGTCTTGCACCCTGCCTTTTCTGTTTGAACGCATTGACGATGACTCTGAGCTGCTGCTGCCTGACAACCTGTTGCGCAGCGATTCCGTCATTGCAAAACTCATTGCAGCCATCCCCAAAACAGACTGGCAAGGGTTCAATAGCTTGTTACCATGTTTCATTTCCATTGAAAGGGATTGTCATGCCGAACGTCAATTTCAGCGTTCCCGAAGATGTCAAAGAGGCCTTCGATACCACCTTTGACGGCCAAAACAAAAGTGCTCTCATGACCAGCTTGATGCGCGAGGCTGTAGAGCGAGCACAAAGCCAACAGCGCATCCTGGCGCGGCGGCAAAATGCCCCCCACATCACCGAAGAACAATTTCGTGCTGCACGTGAAGAAGGCCGCCCCCAAGTCCTGCGCCCCGCAAGCCTTCACAACAATATCAATTTTGTAGCCATCTGACTACAATCAACACCATGTACACCGTCATCGAAACCGACGAATTCAGCCATTGGCTGGGCGGCTTGAAAGACCGCGCTACCCGCATTCGGCTGGCACGCCGGTTAAACAAAGCACGTCGTGGCAACCTTGGGTGACATCAACTCTGTGGGCGAAGGCGTGATGGAAATGCGTGAATTCTTTGGTCCCGGCTGGCGGCTGTACTACGTGGAGCGTGCGGGTGCACTGGTCATCATGCTGGGCGGTGGCGACAAATCAAGCCAAGCCAGCGACATTGAACGGGCCAAACAACTGGCCAAGGAGCTGCCATGAGCAATATCAAAACCCGGCCATTTGACATGGCCAACTACCTCCTAAACGAGGCCGACATCACCGAATACTTAAGCCAGGTACTCGAAGACGGCGACCCCACTGAGCTGGCCGCAGCGCTGGGCGACATTGCCAAAGTACGCGGCATGGCGCAATTGGCCAAAGACACCGGCCTGTCGCGTGAAAGCCTGTACAAAAGCCTCTCTGGCGAGCGTGTGCCCAGCACCGACACCCTGTTCAAAGTGATCCGCGCCATGGGCTTTAAGCTGACGGTGCAATCAGTAACGCCGGTTTGACATTGATCTAACGCCGGCCAAGGTAAAAATTGAATGCATCAGGTAGCTATACATCTGATAGCTACAAACGCACGTCCCATAAGGGTTAGCGCCCTATTTGACCTATAAAAATCCATGAACAAAGCCAACCTCAAAGCCTACGCTTTGCATGCCCGCAAAGTCCTAATCGCTGCCGTCACCGCCCGCGCCAATCGCCTGGGTTTGTCTGGCAAGGATGGTGTCTTTGAGGTATCAGACCATTAGACATGACCAAATGTGCATACCAAGGTCGTCAAGCTGGCTGTACAACCCATATCCTCGATATGATTCGGCTTGCCGAAAATTAACCTATTTGCATAGGAATAACTTATTGGGTTATATTTAAAATGGAAAAAAAGACGCCACATTACAAGTTAGCCCATGCCAAGGCGTTGATAGCCCAAGGCGCTTACCGCGCCACCACAAGCGCCAGAACCGGTGCGGCGGCTCTGGGTTTGGGATTGGATGAGATGCTGGCAGTAGTGCAAGCCTTAACGCGTGCTGACTTCGACAAAAGCATGACGACCCACGCCGACCACACTGTGTGGCAAGACGTGTACACACCCAGAACGGCAGTGGGGCCGGTGTATCTCAAACTGACGGTCATGGATGACGTACTGATTGTGTCTTTCAAGGAGCGATAAACATGAAATGTCCAACTTGCGGTGCTGCCGAACTGGTGCATGACACCCGCGATATGCCCTATTGCTACAAGGGCGAAACGACCACCATTCCCGCTGTGACGGCCGACTGGTGTCCGGCTTGCCAAGAGTCCGTGACCGATCCAACTGAAACACGCCGAACCATGGCGCTGATGCTGGACTGGAACAAACGGGTCAATGCCAGTCACATTGACCCCATGTTCATCACCATCGTTCGCAAAAAACTCAAACTCGACCAACGAGAAGCGGCTGAGATTTTTGGGGGTGGTGTCAACGCATTTTCTCGCTACGAGACTGGCAAAACCAAACCTGCATTGGCCGTCGTGAAATTGCTGAAAGTGCTTGACCGTCATCCAGAACTGCTTGACGAAGTTCGGGCAGCATAAGCCAATCCAACCACTACAACTTTAATAGCTACTCACGCAAGCTGCATAAGCCCTAGCGCCCTATTTGACCTATAAAAATTCCATGAACAAAGCCAACCTCAAAGCCTACGCCCCACAGGCCCGCAAAGACTTTATCGCTGCCGTCACTGCCCGTGCCAATCGGCTGGGTTTGTCTGGCAAAGGGGGCGCCTTTGATGTCGCACCCAGCCAGCCCGAGGGCCATGTGACGGTGATTGCCGGCCAGGCTTGGCCCATCAAAGTGCAGGCCCAGCGCGAACAGCTTATCAAGCGCATCAAAAAAGATGGCTTTGATCAGACCCTGGAGGCCATTGCTTCCACCTGGTTTAACCGATTTGCCGCCCTTCGGTACATGGAACTGCACGACTATTTGGGACACGGCCACCGCGTGCTGTCGGGAACCGTTGGGGGAGTGCCGGACATTCTGACCCACGCCACCGAACTGGCCGACCCCCAAAACGCCCATGCCTTGCCCGGTCTGAACGTCGAACTGATTACCGACATGAAACTGGCGGGAAACCGTGACGACGAGTTGTACCGTAGGGTGCTGGTTGCCCAGTGCAACGCCTTGTCTTGCACCCTGCCTTTTCTGTTTGAACGCATTGACGATGACTCTGAACTGCTGCTGCCTGACAACCTGTTGCACAGCGATTCTGTGATTGCCAGGCTGATTGAGGCCATCCCCGAAGCAGACTGGCAAGAGGTTGAAATCATGGGCTGGCTGTACCAGTTTTACATCAGCGAGAAAAAAGATCAGGTCATTGGCAAGGTGGTCAAAAGCGAAGACATCCCCGCCGCCACCCAGCTTTTTACCCCCAACTGGATTGTTCAATACCTGGTGCAAAACAGCGTCGGCAGACTGTGGCTCATGGCTAACCCGCAAAGCACTTTAGCCAGTCAGTGGGCGTACTACGTTGGAGTGGGAAGTGAGGAGTGGGGAGTGGAGAGTGGGCAGTGGGTAGTGGGGAGTGGGCAGTGGGGAGTGGGGAGTGGGCAGTG
>CAIYWD010000156.1 GCA_903929815.1 uncultured beta proteobacterium | reverse complement strand
GCCATGCCTGATTCCAATCATTCAGCTTTTTGTCTAGTGCGGATCAGGAAGGCTGACCTTACGGCAATCTCGGGTGCGATTTACGTGAGCCAAAAACCTGGGAGCGAAGGCATCTTGCCATCGAAACACCCGAGGGCGAGATGCCCTCGCTCCCAGAATCCCACATCACTTTGAATCGCACCCGGCAATCTCAAGAACTGGTGGTTGAAATAAGCGAACCATGAGTTTAATAGACTTTATTGGAAACCTATTTTTGCATTTTGCTAACTTTTTGATTTTTAAGAAATCGAACGCATGTTTCCAATAAAGTCTTTTGACTTAGTTACCAAGTCTTGCCGAATTCATCTCCCAATATTTTGGCGCGTTCCCGTGCTGCAAACATGGCATGGGTGAATCGAACTCCCATATCGTTGGCTTCCATCGACAAGAGGGCAGCATGGGTGGTGCCACCTTTGGAGGTCACACGCTGACGAAGTATCTCGGGTGAATCGCTGGATGAACATGCAAGCTCACTGGCCCCAGCAAATGTGGTCAGGGCAAGCTGACGGGCATGCTCTTGACTCAAGCCCATCTGAACACCGGCAGTGATCATTGCTTCCATGAAATAAAACACATAAGCAGGTCCAGAACCCGACAAAGCTGTTACTGAGTCAAGCTGCTCTTCAGCATCCAGCCACAAAGATTGCCCCGTAGTGGCCATCACGTCATCAACAAGCCTCTTGTCTGCATCAGACACACCAGCGCGAGCAAAAAGACCAGAAATTCCTCTGCCAATCAACGCCGGCGTGTTGGGCATGGCACGTACGACACGATCAGTGCCTAACAACGCCGCAATGCTGTGACTGCGAATACCCGCGGCCACACTCAAATGCAATGCACTGGTGGTGTGTGGAGCTACTGAAATAGTCGCTTGTTGAAAAGTTTGTGGTTTGACAGCCCAAACCACCAGTTGATCGCGAACCAAAAAAGAACCCGCGGATGCTTGAGACTGAATGCCGAAACTTGAGTCAAGTTTGAGACGCGCTGGCTCAAAAGGCTCAACTACATCAATGAATTGTGGAGAAAAACCTTGTTTTATCAATCCACCCATGATGGCAGAGGCCATATTGCCCCCACCTATAAAAGCAATGCGAATGTTCATAAAAAATGTGCGGTCGTAAAAGTTGTCACTGACCGCCTAATCGCAAAGGCTGAGTCAGGGTTTTCATGGTAACCGTTTAGACCCCCCTCTTTTTTTAGCCCCGACGGAACCACGTTTTATACAAATCAAGCACTTGGAGAAGACTTCGCAAAAAATCGCTGGGGGGGCTAAACGGTTACATCCGGGTAGCAATGCCAGAAATCAACCGCTCGATTAGTCAGAACGCAACATATTGATTCTTATTGGTATAAACGGAGACCCTTGCGGACTTCGAGGCGGTTTGGGTGCTCTCCGCTGCGGAGACTATTGGCTTAGAGAGAGCAAAAGTGACCGATTCCCGGATGCCTGGAAAAACCGAGAAGTTCGCAAGAACCCTCGGTAACCCCAATGAACACGCGGGTATAGGCGAAAAAAATCCAAACGGATGACCGTTTGGATTTGATATATGGTGGAGCTGGCGGGATTTGAACCCGCGTCCGCAAGCCTTTGTCGAGCAGTTCTACATGTGTAGCCATCTGATTAGAGTCTTGCCTTTTGTATCGCGCAGAGACACGCTATACAAAACGCCAGCAACCTATTGTCTCAACCCGCCCTAAGTTACCCAAGGCAGGCCCAGCCAAATGAAATGACCCCGCAGCCTGGACTTTGATTTCTTACGAAACCACAACCCTTGCCCAGCCTATTGGCTTGCTGTTGCGAGGCTCACGCGCAATTAAGCCGCGAGTGCGAAACGTTCGTCGTTTGCAGTTAGTTTTTTTGAATTTGTTTTACGAGATCATTCAGCTCGACATGCCCTGCTGCGCGTCCGAACCCACGTCGAAACCAGTGCAGCCCCTTGTCTGGTATTTTAGGCACATTTGACACCTTGTCACTCACGGTTCGCTCATTTTTTTTATGGAGTTACGATGATTGGCATCACGGCACTGGTTCAGTTGAATGGGATTTTGTTAT
>CAIYWD010000155.1 GCA_903929815.1 uncultured beta proteobacterium | reverse complement strand
ATGGCAGTCAAAATTTTTCAAAACCAGAAATTCACAAAATCCCACATCTCGCCACAAACTGGACATGTTTTTCGAGTTTACGCCTCAAATTCGAGTCAACACGGTTGATATTTCCCACTTTCAGATTGCTCACTTTTTTAGGATCAAAAAATTGCCACGGGTTATTGAGAAGTTACTGCGTAACGACGTGACGGTTGTTGTAGGGGTTCCATTCGTACAACGACCCAGTTCTCATCACTGCGTATCCAGCCTTGGCAGTTGAATATGGCATAGAGTAAATCGACCCGATCTTTGTCGTTGGCATACAGGTCTTCCAGCAAGTCCAACATCAGTCGTCTTGCATTCCATACCGATGTCATGACAAAGTCAAACAGGTTTTTTCCTTCTTTGTCAATGGTTTTAAATGCTTTGTAATCAGCCAGTCCACTCACATCTATGCGTTCGGGTAGTTTTGCCTTGTCGTCTTTTTGTTTTTTGAGGTTTGCCTCCTCTGTAGCAATGGCATCAGTCAGCCGTTTGTGCAGGCTGTTCATTCTTTCGCTGCCGTCTTGCTTCTGGCTGGGTTTGGCTTTGCTGTATTCCTTGTAGAGTTTGGCAAGTTTTTGTTGTGTGCTTGTTATCTGTCGCTCAAGTACTTTGATTTGTGGATTGGCAATGTCTTGTTTTTTGCTTTCACTGACGCAAAAACCTGGATGGTAATGGTAGGGGTGCCGTACCTGGATGTGTTTGAATGTGTTTTCGGACTTGCCCCAGCGGCTTAACATGCCGAGGGCAATGTCTTGCAAGGAGAGTTTGAGGGCAGCGTCCCAGCACAGCACGCTGATACGGTGGTTGGTGCGCATGTTTTGCATGACCACGCGGCGCAGTTCAAATCGGTGTTCGGTTGCTTGTGTATTGGCTACAGTTTCAGGTTTGTAGGTGTAGGTCTTGGTTTGTTCCAGAAGTTTGTAGGGCGTGTTGTTGACGGTGATGCTGTCGGTAAAGTCTGCCTCCTGCAGGGTGATGAGTTGTTCTTGGTTGGCGTTCTTTTCCCATGTGATGAATGGTGTTTTGTCTGGCACAAGTTGGCTAAAAAATGGCGCACCAGCACCTTCACGGTCAAACACTTGAATGGGCAAAGTTCCCATGGATTGGCTTTGTGCGTAGCGACCCAGTTCGAGAATGCGTTGACGCAAGTCTCCATGTCCTTCCTGAATATCAAAGGCTACGATGCGTCCTTTGGTGTCGCAGGTCACCATGTTGGTCTGTCCGGGCATGGGCATTCGCCGCTGTGTGTTCCATCCCGCGTGTACTGTTTCTTGACCGGTATAGGGCAGTAAATGCCCGTCAGTAAACCAAAATCGGGTACTGACCAGACCGTTGCGTATTTGATGGGCAAAAAACTCGCCGAGCAATGTCTTGGATAGGCGTAAATCTGCTATGGCATGAAACCATGTCCACATGGGTATCCAGAGCGGGTAGGCGTTTCAAACCCAGCAGTCTGCCCAATTCGTCCTGACGATGATGCTTTATTTGTTCCATGGAGCGAATGTTGGAGACGGCCATGAATACAAATACCATGAAGATACGCCAGCCGTCGCCAAACAACCGAAATATCCTGAGCAGCCAGTGTGAATATGCTACGAGCACCATAATCATCGTAAAGATGCCTGCATAGCGATTGACTTCCCAACCATGGTTGTCGGCATAAGGGATTTTGCTGACTTTCTCGTTGGCCGTCGAAGTGGATGGCGTTACTGTATCTGATTGATTCGTATCAGGATTATTATCTGGAATTGCGACGATGGCCGATACATTTGTGTGTGACGCATCCAAGACGGTGAGTTCTTCTGCCACCGTTGTTGGCAGAGACAGTTCTGGAGTGGATGACGTCTCTGTTGGCTCTGGCAGGGGTGTTGTGTTTTGAACAGGGGAATTTGGCAAGACAGTTTCGATAGCTGTTTCTTGCAGGGTATAAATAGCCTCGGCCACACGCGTCTGGTTAAGGTCTTTCTGCCACAACTCAACAACAAAGAAGCGCAATTCAGACTTGTCGGCCAAATTCACCCGCTTGATGATGTTGGTCTGAAAATAAAGATCACCTTGGCGGCGAGGGCCGAGAGGAAGATGCAAAACAAAACCTCTGCCGATGTCGAAATGCCCAATAGGCGTTACTTCTGGTGCGACCAACTCAGTTTGTGTCATGGATTAAATCTGAAATTTAACGTATGGCAACCATCATAACACATATTTAGATAAATTTTATATTTTTATGTATTATTTCAAGTTGTTGAACTATTGATTGTCCAATAATTGAATTTATTTTTGAAGTGACTGGTTGTCCAAAAACCAAGTGAGTTCAATAAAAACAATTAGTTAGATGGTGGTTTTAAAAAAAGCCGTAGATGCCTGAACATATTGCAAACAAATTTTGCACAACAAAAAAACAGTATCTCTATAATGTATTGATTTTTATTACTAATTTTTACCCCATATTAAGGATGAGTTAAACTAACCGAAAAACTGTCTTGACATTGGGGTCCACTTTAGTCTGTTAAACTTTTATTTCGAATTCTGTGTCCACTTGAATCCACTGGTTGACCAAATTCATTTTGATATTTACTGCAAATAGATGGTTGAAGTCAGCAAACTTGGCGTATCATGTGATTGTCTTGTTTTTAATACAAGACGATACATGGTTTGCGGTGTATGTCAGTCTCGCGTCTGCTTTAAGTCTTCAGTGGTTTGGTTGTTGCGGTTGTCGACTCCATCGCGTTTTTGAGTTATTTTGAGGAGTCCCTTGATGGGCAACAAACTTTATGTAGGCAATTTGCCTTATTCTTTTCGTGACGAAGATCTGCAACAGGCGTTCGCCCCCCACGGTTCTGTCACCAGTGCCAAGGTTATGATGGAGCGTGATACTGGTCGATCCAAGGGCTTTGGGTTTGTCGAAATGGGCAACGACGCAGAAGCACAAACCGCCATCAATGCAATGAATGGGCAACAGATGGGTGGCCGTGGGCTGGTGGTCAATGAGGCACGTCCTATGGAAGCACGTCCCCCACGTTCTGGTGGCAGCTTTGGTGGTGGTGGTGGTGGTGGCTACGGCGGGGGTCGCTCTGGCGGTGGCGGCTACAGTGGTGGTGGTGGCAGCGGCAGTCGTTCCAGTGGTGGTGGCTACGGTGGTGGAAACCGCAGCAGCTATTAACAGCGAGCGTTTTGCTTGAATGAAAGGGTTTTCGCATGCCCTTTTTTTAGTGGTGCCTCACGTTGACTCAACTTTAGACACTCGCGTCTTTAGCCGGTTGGCCTATGCAATCGTTCACTAACGCAAGAAGAAAGGTTGTGATAGTGCAATAATGATAGTTGGTTGAGATACGTCATTATTTGCGTAGCCAATTTTTGGACGATCCGCCTTGAGATCATGGCTACCCATCGAACCTTTATGCGTCACTGGAGATTGCCATGGCTTACGCTCATCTTGTTCGTCACTGCCTATCGCAGTGGATTACCATGATACTGACTGTCATTGCACCACGTTCCAAGAATACTTTTGTTGAGTTACTGTGTGGCTGTATGATTTCTCCCGAAGGTTGGGTAGCTCGTGTCATTGGTGCAATTACTCGCACGAAACATTGGACGACTTATTTCAAGCTGATCGAGCGTGGCAGCATTCGCACACTAGCCTTGGCACGGGTTACGTTGTTGTTCGCTATGAAAATTCAAACCGATGAGGAACAACCCAAAGGCACTTTCAAGGTTGTCACCCTGGCGATTGACGATTTTCTAACCATGCGCCAATCAGAAAACGCGGCACTGGTTCAGTTGAATGGGATTTTGTTATGCTGTCTTATGTATCATAAAAAGTTCGTCCCAAGATAGCTGCTTATCAAGAATCCCTAGTGCAACAGCTGGAACTTTTTTTGTAGTGAAATGGGTCCGTATGAAATTATGTACCACCCAAAGAACGTCCAGTGTTCTTTGAAGCCTACTCTCGTTTTTTGAGTATGTATTTGTACGTCGGCGAAAGGCT
>CAIYWD010000154.1 GCA_903929815.1 uncultured beta proteobacterium | reverse complement strand
AACATGCATAAATCGTTGATACGCAAATACAAATATGGTTTTCGGCCAGACACTAATTAGCCAAATGTGTGAGCTTCCCCTGCCAAGAAAACCACGTGAGCGAATCAAACGTAACCCATTGATATTGCATTTGTCCCGCCTTAAGTGGGAAGCCACTTTATGAGACGGCCAGGTGCAAATTATTTGCAATAAATACTATTGTTTTGATAGCCAACTATGCAGTATCCACGGGCGTTACAGGCAGTTTTTGTCTTTATTTTCATCCACGTCAAACCTGGCATCAGTAACGTCCGACGATGGTGGTCAATCGCCAAATGAGAGTATCACCATCTTGCGTTTGGACATCGACCCGTCTGAAGTTGGGGTTGGGTGTGGGGCGTACCGTCAGGGAAACGGTCAAGCTGCGATGCGCTTGCTCGCAAGTCGCTGTGCTGTCACCTACATCCGGCATTTGTTGGGACAGGCGAATATTGACCAGTGCGTTTTCATTGCACAACTGGGCAAGGATCATGTCCGTCTGACGCTGTGCGTGACGCATCAAGGCTGATACCGCTTGCGACCCCGCCATCAAGGCGATGGCCACAATGCTCAAAGCCACCAACACTTCCACCAAAGTAAAACCGTTCCAAGTGCGCTTGATCATGGTAGGGCAAAAGGACGCACGCCATCGGTGGTCAATTGAAGCTGCTGTGCGATCTGGCTGCGTGAGTACAGGGTGACGGTTTGGGGTTCAATGACAGGCTCTGGCCCCAGCAGCAGGGTCGGTGGGGAGGCTGTGAATTCTGTGGACAAGGCTACTTTGGCATTGCGATCTTGAATCATGGCCTGGGTATCTGGGTCAAGCCAGTGTTGCGGCAAATCGTCTTGTGCCGAATCAGACGCTGGCAAGCCCTCAAACAGAAAACCCTGTGCCGTCACACGCCAGCGCACCGCCACACCAGTGACTTGAGATCGTGCCCTGGCAGATTCAAACAAAGCTGCCAGGCGCTGGGCTTCGCGCTCCAACTGTGTTTGAGTACCATCACGCAGTGCAAACCCCACTCCTGCAGATGCCAAACCCACAATGGCAAGCACAACAAGAAGTTCAAGCAGTGTGAAGCCCGCAGTGCGAAGACACCTGGGAGTGGTAGATGGCAACACGAGGTGTCAGGGCTGCCAACTGCCAATGTCTGCATTTCTGCCTTCGCCACCACTCTGGCCGTCAGCACCGTAAGACATCACATCGACCTCGCCCTTGATGCCGGGATTCAGATAAATGTAGGGCTGGCCCCAGGGGTCTTTGGGCAATTGATCAAGATAAGGTCTCCAGTTGCCAGGAGCAGGCCCCGCTGCAGGCCGTGTCAGCAAGGCTTGCAAACCTTGCTCGGCTGCGGGGTAACGCTGGTTGTCAAGCCGGTAGAGCTTCAAGGCTTGCATCAGGTTGGTCACGTCGGTTTTTGCGGCAGTGACACGAGCATCATCGGCACGGTCAAGCACATTGGGAACAATCAACGCTGCGAGCACACCAATGATCAGCAGCACCACCATCAATTCAATCAGGGTAAAGCCGCGCTGAAAGGTGTGTTTGACAAAGTGTGGTTTCATGGCAAGGTGTGGCTAAAAATAAGGATAGTGTCAGGAATATATCCTAAGGATTGACTGTGCGGGCTAGACGGAAACCCACATAGTCATCACGGTCGCCGGGTGCCAGGTTGCCCCGAAGAGAAGCACGTACATGCCAGGCATCGCTGCCCCAGGAACCACCACGCAACACACGGTATTGCTGATCGCCACCGGCCATCCAGGCACTGCCGTCCACGGGGGCATCACGGTAGGAGTCGTGGAAATAGTCTTGTACCCATTCCCATCCGTTACCGCTCATGTCATACAAACCAAAAGCGTTCGCCCGCCGGGTGGCCACTTCGTGTGGTTGACCGCCACTATTGTTTTTGTACCAGGCTACAGCTTTGATGTCATCCCCACCGCAGTAGGTATTGTTTTTTCCGGCACGGCAGGCATATTCCCATTCGGCTTCGCTGGGCAATCGGTAGCCACCTCCATCCGTCTTGTTCAGCCAGTCCATAAAGCCCTGTGTTTCCCTAAAACTGACGAGTACCACCGGTGCGTTGTCACCATGGTTGTTGTACTTTATGAAATCATCATCAATCAGATCGCTGCGCTGGGCTGCGGTAAGGTAGTGTTTGAACTGTCCCAGGGTGACTTCAGTCTTGCCCATCTGAAATGGGCGGACATTGACACGGTGTTGCGGTGTTTCACGATCAGCAGCCAAGGGGGTTAAGCGGCCAGCCAGACACACTGCTTTTTCAACAGGAATCAACGACTGCCCCAAAAAAGCTCGCTTGTCGTTTTCATCCTGCTGTGCCGTCGTCAGCCCCACACGTTTGCAAGACCCCATGACAAAACTGCCCGCCGGAATGTCCACCATGGTGATACCGACGCTGTTGGTGGTCTCACCGGCATAGACGCACAGACTGCCAGCAGCCACTGTGCAAACCACTTGAAGCACTTGACGCAATACGGCTAAAGTGTCAGGCAGGCGGCGGGGTAAAGTCATCATGATTCGTTCTTTCTCGTGGGTTTGATTTGATACGCAACAAACGTGGCGAATTTAACACCAAAATGAGCTTACCCGGGTATTGTTCTTATGGATAGAGTCAAGCATAAGTGATTCACAATAAGTTTTCTACCTGATAATTTCAAAAAACATAGCGAACAACGCAATACCAGAGCGCGTTAGAGCCGAATTTTGTATAATTTTTAACGTAGAAAACTTTCAGTTAATCGCTTATCCTTAACCCACTTTGGTACCCCACTGTAGGTGAATGAAGCATCACTTGACCAGAGTTGCGGGTTGCCCAGTAGCTGCAGTGAGCGTTGTTTTATCTGCAATAAACCCAATGCGGCTCAATTTTGCTTTTTGGGCTACACCCATGATTTCTACCATGCGTCCATAAGGTACGACTTTGTCAGCATGCAATTGCAGTTCAGTTTGGGGGTTGACCTGGTACGAAATAGCAAATTGTTGTGCCAGTTCATCCAAAGTGACGGGCTTGTTTTTCAGAAAAGCCTGTCCTGTTGCATCCACCACCACCATCAGCGATTGGGGTGCATCACTGGCCTGGGCAGCATCGGTTTGAGGAAGATTAAGAGGGATGGAACGGGTCAAAAGGGGCGCAGTGATGATAAAAATCACCACCAAAACCAGCATCACATCGACCAACGGGGTCATGTTGATGTCGCTCATGGGCTGCGTGCCCTGTGCGTGGTTCAATCTGCCAAAAGACATTGGAACTTACCTTGAAGTAGTATCTGAAACAGCGGCGTTGACCATCAAATCACGCAAGTCACGCGCAAAGCCTTCAAGTTCGGCCTCTGTGCGTGCCACCGATCGCCCCTGCACGTTGTAGGCCACCACTGCAGGAATGGCCACCACCAGACCGGCAGCAGTCATCAGCAAAGACTCGCCCACCGGACCGCTGATTTTGTCAATGGTCATGGTGCCCGCAGTAGCAATGCCAATGAGCGCATGGTAAATGCCCCACACGGTGCCCAGCAAACCCACAAACGGTGCAGTCGCCCCCACGGTGGCCAGCCAAACCTGACCCTGCTGCAATTGGGTCAGTGTTTGATGCAAAGCCTGACGCAACACACGCGTTAATTGCATCGCGGGTTGACCTGCGCCGGCCAAGGTCTCACTTGCTTTTATTTCTATAGCAGTCACCATAGGCAGGACAAGCGTTTCACGGTCAAAAGCCTTGATTTTTTGGATGGCCTCTGCCACTGTACCCGATTGCCAAAAAGCCGCCATACAACGCGCTACATCTGTGCTGGCGCGGTGCAGCAACCAGGTTTTCCACACAATCACCACCCAACTGCCCACAGACATGACCAACAGCAACACAGCCACACTGCGTGCAAGTGCATCCCCCTGCCAAAAAAACTGCGCCAAATTCACGTCAAACCCAACACATCGGCCATGTCAAACAAACCCGCCTGGCAGCTTTGCAAAAACCGCGCTGCTCGCAAACTGCCCTGGGCGTAACTGACACGGCTGGAAGATTTGTGGCTGATTTCAATGCGCTCGCCTGTTCCTGCAAAAAGCACGGTATGGTCGCCCACAATATCGCCACCACGAATACTGGCAAAGCCAATGGTAGAGGGGTCGCGCTCGCCAGTGACTCCTTCGCGCGAATAAACGGCGCAGTCTTGAAGGTGACGCCCCAAAGCATGGGCAATGACCTCGCCCATTTTCAGAGCCGTACCCGAAGGTGCATCGACCTTGTGACGGTGGTGAGCTTCAATAATTTCAATGTCATAGCCTGATGACAATGACTTGGCGGCCAACTCAAGCAGCTTGAGCGTGACATTGACCCCCACACTCATGTTGGGCGACATGACGATGGCAATATGCTGGGCGGCATCAACAATGGCAACCTTTTGATCTTCGCTAAAACCCGTGGTGCCAATCACCATTTTGACACCCAAATCACGACAGACTTCAAGATGCGCCAGCGTGCCTTCGGGACGGGTAAAGTCAATCAGAACATCGGTGTTGCTCAATCCAGTTTGCACATCCGACGTGATGAAAATGCCACTGCGAAGACCCAAGCCAGCCGCGGGGTCTGTCCCGAGACAAGGGCTACCTGCCACATCAAGCGCACCACCGAGCTGACAGTCATCAGACATCCAGACAGCTTCAACCAACATGCGTCCCATGCGCCCACCAGCACCTGCCACACACACACGGATTTTTTCAGACGGAGTCATCAGGCGACCTTTTCAGGATATGGGCAACAATACCTTAATACTCGCCAGGCTCAAGGGGTGGATAACTTGAGGGAAGCGCAGGCAAAGGTGCGGCATTGGAAGGTACGACAGGTTTGACCTTGGGTTGAAGTTTTGCTGCAGGCATTTCCAGAACAGGCACAGGACCAGATACGCGACCAGAGTCGAGGGAGGTGACAAACTCGGCTTCGCTGGGCAAGGCATCGGCATCCACGCGCATCAGCACATCACCCTCAAAAAATACAGTGACCTTTCGTGACTGCGGCTCACTACCCTGGCGCTTGAAGGTAAACACATAATCCCAGCGGTCGGCATGAAACACACTGGCCAGCAACGGCGTACCCAAAATATCGCGCACCTGGTTGCGTTTCATGCCCAGGGTCAGGGCTGCTGCCTGCTCTCGTGAAACAAAGTTGCCCTGAACAATGTCAATTTTGTAGGGAGTGACCACGTGGGTCAATTGACGACTGGCCTTGTCAAGACCGCTACAAGCACACAACACACTCACCAACACAAGCAAACCACTTTGGCAAAGGCGACGATCAAAGCACAATTTCATGGGGACATCTGGTAACAAGGGAAGCTGCGGATTGTACGGGGATGCCTTGAAATCACTTTGAATCGCACCCTTTACGTTTTGACAGCCTACACTTGTATGATCCCAGATTCCTCAGTTGACCGTTTATTATCTTCACTAAACCGTTATGAAAATTGATATTTATGACTTTGATGCAGTGTACCCTTTGGGTAAGAGCGCTACGCACCCCATTGAGCTACCAGCGACACGTCTGGGGTATTGCTCCTCCTTGCAGGCAGTAGCTTGGCCGCGTCGTCGCGCCTACCCTGATGCGCCGCCAGTAGCACAATTGGGCGCATTCAACTGAGAAATCCAGGATGATGAAACGCTTCCATTCCATTCTTGTACTCATGCCCTTGATAGTGCTGGCTGTTTTTGTGTCCATGTGGACCATGGAGCGTGTCTATACTTTTTGGCAAGACAAAGGACAGTTCTACGAGCAAGTGAGACAGCGTACCTTGATCACGGCAGCACGGCTGGCTCGCCAGGCTGGCAACGATCTTTTTCATCAACAAAAGGAACTCGAAAAAGAGCTGATGTTCAGTGCCATTGAATTGAACAGCACGGCCATCGTTTTGCTTGATCCGTATGGCAAAGTACTGATGGCACATGACAGTGGCTGGAAAAATCATGGCTTTGCCAAACACCTGCCATCACTTGATGCATCAAGATTCTCTCGGGCTGTCAAGGCCGTTGAAGCCGATGAAGGAATTGACCCATCGCAATTGCACTTTGATGTGATTTTTCCGTTCAATTTTCCAACCTACCCTGGAGAACTTGTGAGTTCAAGGCGAGGTGCCATTTATATCGCTGTCGATATGACCGACGAGTTGGCACGCTACCGATGGTCTCATCTGATGAATCAGTTGCCCTTTTTGGGCATTGCACTTGTATTTTCGATGATGCTCACCGCCTGGCTGTATTTTCAGATGGTCAGACCCATACGGCAAATGGCACTGGCCACCCATGCTCTTCGCAACAACATTCATGTACAAACCCCTGAGACCGGCTTTGGTGAAGTCCGTGAACTGGCAGCCTCCTTCAATACCACAGCCAGACAACTCGCAGATCAACAACAAGAGGTACACCAAGCACAATTCAACCTGACAAAGCGCATGAAAGAGCTGGCGTGTCTTTACGACGTGTTTCGTCTCACCGAGCCAGATGATGTGTCTGTACCCACCTTGCTGCAAGCCGTTGTCGACCGTCTGCCGCTTGCCATGCGCTATCCTGAAATATGTGCAGTACACATTGAGTGTTGTGGCCAGCAGTATGGTCACATCACCAAAGAGACTCAACTTTGTGTGCCCTTTACCAGCATAGGCGGTTCATCTGCAAGTTTGTGTGTCTCCTACACCGCAGCTCTGCCCCTAGATGCCGGTTCTGCCTTTCTGGACGAAGAACGTGAACTGCTCGATGTCATTGCCAAGCGCCTAGGCGGTGTCATCGCACGTCGGGAAGTGACCCTGGCAGCGCGTGACAACCAGGCACTTACCCAAGCCATCATTGAGCATGCGCCTGATGCCATTGAACTGGCAGACCCCGATACCCTTCGATTCATCATGGCAAACGAAGCGAGCTGTCGCTTGCTAGGCTACACCCACGAAGAACGAATGGCACAAACCGTGCCTGATATTCAGACAGCCATGACACTTGAGCAACTGGCCGATGTGGTTCAGGACATCGCCACCACAGGCAGTGCTCAATTTGAAACCCAACACAAGTGCAAGGACGGTCACATCATCGATGCCCGTGTCAGCATTTGTATGTTGCGTTTGCATGACCGCGCCTATTTGTTGGCCATTTGGCGCGACATCAGCGCAGAGAAAGCAGCAGCCACTGAAATCAGAAAACTGTCACTGGTCATCGAGCAAAGTCCAAATCCTGTTTTTATGACCGATCTGGACTGTCGCATTGAATATGTGAACGATGCCTTTGTCCGCAATACAGGCTATGCCCGCGATGAAGTGTTGGGAAAAAACCCACGCATTCTGCAGTCTGGCAAAACACCTTTGGCCACCTTTGAGTCACTGTGGCAGACACTGACTGCCGGCAACACCTGGACGGGTGAATTCATCAACCGAACCTCTCAGGGGCAAGAAAGAATTGAAGCCGCCATCATCATCCCGTTGCGTCAGACCGATGGTCACATCACACAGTATGTGGCCATCAAGGAAGATATTACCGAAAAGAAACAAATGCGCGATGAGCTGGATCGACATCGTGAAAATCTGGAACAGCTTGTACAAAGCCGTACCGCCGCGCTCAATACTTTGGTACGCGAGCAAAACACATTGTTTGACGCTGCCAGCGCGGGTATTGTGTTGATGAAAAATCGTGTCATTGTTCGCTGCAACCACCGCATGGATGACATGTTTGAATATGCCGAGGGTGAGCAAATCGGTCAATCCACACGAATCTGGTACTCAGATGATGCCAGTTTTGAGGCGGTCGGGCTGGACATTTATCCAAAGTTGCAACGTGGTGGCATTGATGTGAGGGCATTGGAATTTGTACGCAAAAATGGTAGCCACTTGTGGTGCAGGGTGTCAAGCCAGGCTATTGATGCATCTGATTTGTCCAAAGGTGTCGTCGTCATGTTTGATGACATCACCGCCGAGCGTATGACGGCTGAGGCGCTGCACTTGGCTAATGAAGAACAACAGGCCATTTTGGATACGGCTAACTCCGGTATTGCACTCATCATTGACCACGTTCTCATGCGCTGTAACCGCCGTTTGCATGACATGTTGGGTTGGATGCCTCGTGAGATGGTGGGGCAACCCACGTCCATCTGGTATGCCAACGATGCCGCTTACGCACCAGGTAGCGACGAGGTTGATGAACACATCTGGCGCGGCGAGGTTTACCGGCGCGACCAGGAACTGATGCGCAAAGACGGCAGTCTGTTTTGGGCGCGGATGACAGGTACAGCCGTTGATATTGACAACCGTGCCAAGGGAACAGTCTGGGTCATTGAAGACATTACAGTAGAGCGTGCTGCCCTTGAACAGATGCAACATGCCGCGAGCCTGGCCGAAGCGGCTGCGCGCATGAAGTCAGACTTTTTGGCCAACATGAGCCATGAAATCCGCACGCCCATGAACGCCATCATGGGCATGTCGCATTTAGCCCTCAAGACCGAACTGACGCAGCGCCAGCGCGATTACCTGATAAAAATCCAGAATTCAAGCCAACATTTGCTTGGAATCATCAACGATATTCTTGATTTATCCAAAATTGAAGCCGGCAAAATGGTGGTTGAACGTATCGAGTTTGACCTCGATCGGGTGCTTGACAACGTGACAGGGTTGATTGCCGAAAAGGCAACCAGCAAAGGGCTTGAATTGATCATTGATATTGACGAGCGCGTTCCACGCAGTCTGATTGGCGATCCCTTGCGGGTGGGACAAATTCTGATCAATTTCGCCAACAACGCTGTCAAATTTACAGAATCAGGCGATATCACACTCCAGATTCGAGTTGTAGATGAGTCAGCCAATGATGTGTTGTTTCATTTTTCGGTCATTGATACCGGTGTGGGGATCGATGAGTTACAGCGCAGCCGGTTGTTTCAAAATTTTGAGCAAGCGGACACTTCCACTACACGCAAGTATGGCGGCACAGGCTTGGGGCTGGCTATTTCGAGGCAACTTGCCAGTCTGATGGGCGGCACAGTTGGGGTGGAAAGTCAACTGGGCAAAGGCTCTACATTCTGGTTCACTGCCAGGCTTGGGCGCGGTCAGACCCAATCTCGGGAGTTTTTGCCCAAGCCAGACTTGAGAGGTCGTCGCGTGCTGGTTGTCGATGACAACGAACATGCGCGTGAGATCATCAGTGACATGCTGCACAGCATGACATTTGTGGTCTCGTCGGTGCCAGGTGGACCGCAGGCCGTCAAGGAAATCATGCGGGCGGTCGCAGCCAATGAACCTTATGAGGTCATTTTTCTGGATTGGCAAATGCCGGTGATGGATGGTGTTGAAACTGCGCGAAAAATTCGACAGATTCTTCCCAAAGCAACCCCTCATATTGCCATGATCACAGCTTATGGACGCGACGAAGTGATGATGTCCATTGAAGAAGCTGGCATTGAAGATGTGCTGATCAAACCCGTGACAGCTTCATTGCTGTTTGACACGGTGATGCGAATCATGGGAGAAGACACCGAATCTTGTCACGAGACGGACATCACGACACAAGACAACGGTTTGATCGATCTCGCTGGTAGCCGTATTTTGTTAGTAGAAGACAATGAACTCAATCAGGAAGTGGCTACTGAGTTACTGACGGATGCCGGCTTTGTGGTTGATCTGGCTGCTGACGGCACAAAAGCACTTGAGATGATTAACACTCAGGCGGAGCAAGGTGGCTACAGTATTGTGCTGATGGACATGCAAATGCCCGTGATGGATGGCATCACCGCGACGCATGAAATTCGCAAACTGCCGCAATATGCCAATTTACCCATTGTGGCCATGACGGCCAACGCCATGTCAGGCGACCGTGATCGCTGTCTCAAAGCCGGTATGAATGACCACCTGGCCAAGCCCATTGACACTGAAGAACTGTGGGCAAAATTGCGTCGCTGGATCAAACCTCCCACTGTTCAACAGTTTGTACCTGCACAGCCCCAGCCAATGGTCACCATGCTCCAGGACTTGCTCCCTATTGAAGGTCTGAACATGACCCTTGGTTTGCGTCAGTCCATGGGGCGTGAACATCTGTACCGATCGCTTTTGGTTAAATTCGTCAAAGGACAGTCCCATTTTTCAAAAAAAATGGAAGCTGCACTGCTGGCCTCTGACTGGTCAACTGCCGAACGACTCGCGCACACCCTTAAAAGCGTTGCTGCACAAATTGGTGCTTATGATATTCGGGCCAAGGCGACACAATTGGAGCTTGCCACGCAACAGCGCCTGCCCCTGTTGGCCCTCACATCCACCTTGGCTGAATTGACCTTGCTGCTGGACCATTTGATGTTGGCCATCCGCCAACAATTGCCTGTTCAAGCGGCAGTCTTGTCACCTACACCCGTACAGATTGATACCGAAGCATTGCGCGTCGTGTGCGTTCAACTGGCCGAACAATTGCGAACCGATGACTTTTTAAGCAGCGCAACCGTGTCAAAGCATGAGGCCATGCTCTGTGCAGCAATGGGCGATCGATTTAAAAAACTCGCGGCAGCCGTTGAAGATTACGACTTGGGCACGGCATTGGAACTTTTGCAAGAATTTACGTCCAGCCAGGGAATGACGCTGTGAATTTCCTCAAATCCCATTTAACTGAACCAGTGCCCAGAAATATTCGTTTGAAAAAGCAATCATAAATATATGATTTTATATAAAAAATTACTTTTCATTCAGACCTGGTTACGAGTTTTTCTTTGCGACCTGAGTATTTGCCAATATACCAATTGAAAGTCCACTACCGTGATATCAGAACCCGAATTTAACCAATTGCATGCCCAAGGCTTTAACCGCATCCCCATCACCACGCAAGCCCTTGCAGACCTGGAAACCCCGCTTTCACTCTACCTTAAACTCACCCACAACGTCGCTAACAGTTTTTTGCTCGAATCCGTGGTGGGTGGTGAGCGTTTTGGGCGCTACAGTTTTATTGGCCTACCGGCTCGCACACTGCTGCGCAGCAGCGGTTTTGGCGAACAAACTCACACCGAAGTGGTGATCGATGGGGTGGTCAAAGAAACCAGCACAGATAATCCATTGGACTTTATTGCCAATTACCAAAAGCGTTTCAAAGTCGCCTTGCAGCCCAACATGCCACGCTTTTGCGGTGGCCTGGCAGGTTATTTTGGCTATGACACTGTGCGTTACATTGAGAAAAAGCTGCAATCCAGTTGCCCCCCCGATGATCTTCATTGCCCTGATATTTTGCTTTTGCAATGTGAAGAACTGGCAATCATTGACAACCTGTCTGGCAAACTGCACCTGATGGTATATGCTGATCCCAATACGCCAGAGGCTTACGTCAAAGCCACCCAGCGGCTATTGCAACTCAAAGCATTGTTGCGCGAACCTATTCAGGTGCAAGACATATTGCCAAGCAGCAGTCTGGTAGCAGTGCGTGATTTTGCCAAAGCTGATTACATTGCTGCCGTAGAACGTGCCAAAACTTTGATTGCTAACGGTGACTTTATGCAGGTGCAAATTGGCCAGCGTATCAGGAAACCCTACACCCAGTCGCCTTTAAGTTTGTACCGTGCGCTGCGCTCACTCAACCCCAGTCCCTACATGTATTACTACAACTTTAGCGCTGCATTGGAAGGGTGTACTGACTTTCACGTCGTGGGGGCAAGCCCTGAGATTTTGGTGCGTCAGGAAAATACAGAGCATCAATCCAGTCAGAAAATCACCATCCGCCCGTTGGCAGGCACTCGTCCACGAGGTGCCACTCCTGAGCAGGACAAGCTAGCAGAAGTAGAACTTTTGAACGACCCCAAAGAGCGTGCAGAACATGTGATGCTGATTGATCTAGCGCGCAACGACATTGGCCGAATTGCGCAAATTGGCAGCGTCAAAGTGACGGATGCGTTTTGCATCGAACGCTACAGTCATGTCATACACATTGTCAGTAACGTAGAGGGTGTTCTGCAAAATGGCATGAATAGCATGGATGTCCTCAAAGCTACTTTTCCGGCAGGCACACTCACAGGAGCACCCAAGATCCACGCCATGGAGCTAATTGACCAATTAGAGCCTGTCAAGCGCGGCATCTACGGTGGAGCTTGTGGCTACCTGAGCTATGCGGGTGACATGGATGTTGCCATTGCCATTCGTACTGGCATCATCAAAAACAAAATGCTTTATGTACAAGCGGCAGCAGGCATTGTGGCAGACAGCGTACCCGAAACTGAATGGCGCGAAACCGAAGCCAAAGCACGCGCACTGCTGAGGGCTTCAGAACTGGTGGAAGAAGGATTGGCTTAGGAACATGATATCTAAACGGTTACTGTTTACCAACAAACAAACAAACAATTGAAGATACAAAACAATGAAAAACATACCTATACTGTTAGCCGAATGTGTGCAACATCATCTTGAGACTTATTTGCACGATTTGCAGGGCAGTGAGCCTGGAAGGATGTACGACATGCTGATAGCAGCGGTTGAAAAACCACTGCTTGAATTGGTCATGAAGCACACCGAGAATAATCAATCCAAAGCCTCTCAATGGTTAGGGATTAACCGCAATACCTTGCGAAAAAAATTGCTTCAACATCACATTGTTGATTGATCTTAGGACTTACGCATTGATAAATGCGGTACAGTGTGAAATTCCTTCGCGATAATTGTCTCACCCGTGGGTGCGTTTCAAAGTGATGTGGCTTTGCTTGGGTGCGACATCCAAATCCCCCCTACCCCCCTTTTTTCAAAGGGGGGAAATGAGAACGGTTAGCCTATTTGGGCAAAGCGCTGTATTTGTCCCCCCCTTTTTGAAAAAGGGGGGTTAGGGGGGATTTGGTTT
>CAIYWD010000153.1 GCA_903929815.1 uncultured beta proteobacterium | reverse complement strand
GATTCCTCAGTTGAACGCGCCCGAGTGGGCTACTGGCGGCGCGTCTGGGTAGGCGTGACGACGCTGCAGGCTACTGCCTGCAAGGAGGAACAACACCCCCAGACGTGTCGCCAGTAGCTCAATCGGGTGCGTAGCGCTCTCACCCAAAGGATGAACTCCATCAAAGTAACAAATATCAATTTTCATAACGGTTTAGTGAAGATAATAAGCGGTCAACTGAGGAATCCAGGTTGAAGTCTGGCAACCGATCCTACCTGTTCAATCACAAACAGGTAGGCGTGAAATTTGAAAAGCCTGGACTTCTTTGGCAACGCGAAGGGTCATGAGCAACGCTTCCAGTGTGTTGATTCGCTACCAATTCAATAGCTACCAACACAGACTGGACGGGCGCTAGAGGGCGATTTCATGGTTAAAAATACATTGCAACAGGTCAGTGTTCAACAAACACGGCCTCCAGCGTGGGCGCGTCGATCACTGCCAATATCCAGTGTTCCAGTTGCTCTGGTGTAGCCCTGTTGATTCGTTCCAGCGTGCCTTCTGGCAGTGGGGAAAAACGTTTGGACAGCAGTTTTTCCAGCATCGTGATTTTGGTTTCCAGCGTGCCTTCTTGCCTGCCTTCTTGCCTGCCTTCTTCCCGCTCAGCGCGTCTTTCGGTGATTTCACTGATCAGCGCACGTTCTCGATTCCACGCGGTTTGGCGTGTGGCCGTATCAGCGCTCAATGCCCTGAGCTGTGCCATGGCTTGCTGTATCGGGGCAGATGTCATTTGGTTCATGGTCAGGGTGAATTTGTTCTGAAGGCAAGTTGTTGAATTTTCGTCATTCCCGCGAAGGCGGGAATCTAGTGCATTCTGGATTCCCGCCTTCGCGGGAATGACGGAACTGGCTGTAGAACAAATTCACCCTGGAACCCCCTTGCCTTTTCGGCAGGCGTAGGAGTCATGGATAAAAATCTTTTCCCATGTTTTTTCAAGGTGCCTCACTAGGATATGGTGAACCACTCGGTCAGCGAAATCGGCAGCAAATACCTCTCGCAATTTGGGGTGTTTAACAAAAAAACAGACAGAACGATTTGGCTTATAACTGTGTTGATGCCGACCGAAAATTGACCCTGGTATTTTATCCATACTGCCTAATTTTAAGGCAGTATATAAAGGTGATCATCATGAAAATGATAAGAAATTTGGAGGCTATTCACAGTTGTGAATAAAAAAACCACCAACCACACTGGGTCAATTTTGAATCGGCAGGGTGGGTCAATTTTGGACTTTATCCCAACTGCGACATAGAATGCGTTACAAGTTCGACATACCACCAGCATCGCAGCCGACAGCACTATTGATCCCGTAGCTGGTAAAGAGACAAATTTCACAAAGCACATGTTTGATTGACTGAGATTTATGTTGCTTTGTCAATGCGGGCATCTATAACTACCTCAACAATTGAAGGATTCAATTGGATGCCCCAACACCAACCTCTGACTCTTTTTTATGTCTGTTGCCGGTAACCATGTAATGGCCAAACCCCCAAGTCACCATGTCCAACCCCTTCTTTGACCACCCCATCCTCAATTCCCCCTACGAGTACCCCAAGCGGCATTGGGAGCTGGACTCTGACGGGCAACCCACCCAGCGCATTGTGGACGAGCGCCGGCGTGCCGAGTTTGTCACTCCCATCCCCAAGCCAAAGAAACGCAGAAAGGCGGATGAACAAAGTGAAATGGTGTTTGATGAAGGAAAGCAGCTATCCACCCAACAGCAGCAATACGACCTGACCTCCATCATCAACCAGGTTCGCCAAAACGTCGATGCCTGGCGAGCATTGCCCAACCCCAACCAATGGCACGTCACCCCTGAAACCGCACGCCTGTTGCAGCACTGGCGACATCACCCCTACAACAATGTGCGTCCGTTTTTCTGTCAGGTGGAGGCCGTCGAAACCGCCATCTGGCTGACCGAAGTCGCACCCTACTCGAAAGGCGGCAAACTGTTGCTTGACCATCTGGCCAGTGCCAACAGGGATGCCAACCCTGAATTGATGCGCCTGGCCTTGAAGCTGGCCACAGGGTCGGGCAAAACCACCGTCATGGCGATGCTGATGGCCTGGCAAACCGTGAACGCTGTGCGCCATTCGAGCAGCAAGACTTTCACCCGTGGTTTCTTGATCTGCGCTCCGGGTCTGACCATCAAAGACCGACTGCGCGTACTCCAACCCAATGACCCCAACAGCTATTACAAAGACCGCGAACTTTTGCCCGCCGACATGTTGGGCGACATGGGCAAAGCCAAAATCATCATCACCAATTACCATGCTTTCAAGTTGCGTGAGCGTATCGACTTGAGCAAAGGTGGTCGCCAATTGCTGCAAGGCCGTACCGGCGAAACCCCGCAGACGCTCGAATCCGAAGGCCAGATGCTTGCACGTGTGATGCCCGACTTGATGGGCATGAAAAACATCATGGTCATCAACGATGAAGCCCACCACTGCTACCGCGAAAAGCCTTCTGAGGATGTTGATGCTCTGAAAGGCGACGAGAAAAAAGAAGCCGAAAAAAACAGAGAAGCCGCACGCCTTTGGATTTCCGGCATTGAATCGGTTAAAAGAACTCTGGGCGTGGCGCGTGTGTTGGATTTGTCGGCCACACCGTTCTTTTTAAGCGGCTCAGGCTACGCTGAAGGCACGCTGTTCCCCTGGACGATGAGTGATTTTTCATTGATGGATGCCATTGAGTGTGGCATTGTCAAACTGCCCCGCGTGCCGGTGGCAGAAAATATCCATGGTGAAGAGTTACCCGTCTTTCGCAACCTGTGGGAACACATCCGCAAAGACATGCCCAAAAAAGGCAGAGGTACGGGAGGCGAGCTAGACCCCCTCAAACTGCCGCTGCGACTGCAAACCGCGCTACAAGCCTTGTATGGCCACTACGAAAAAACCCACCAACTTTGGGCGGCGCACAACATCAACGTGCCGCCGTGCTTCATCATCGTGTGCCAAAACACCGCCATTTCCAAACTGGTCTATGACTTTGTTTCAGGCTTTTACCGCAAAAACGACGACGGCAGCACCACCCTGGAAAACGGTCGATTGCCCCTGTTTCGCAATTTTGACGACAGCACCGGCAGCCCCTTGCCACGCCCCAACACCTTGCTGATTGACAGTGAACAACTCGAAGCCGGTGATGCACTTGATGACAGTTTCAGGAACATGGCTACTGATGAAATCGAGCGTTTTCGTCGTGAAATGGTGGAACGCAGTGGCAATGCACGCTCAGCCGACAGCATCACTGACCAAGAGCTGCTGCGTGAAGTGATGAACACCGTCGGCAAGGCGGGTCAATTGGGTGGCGGCATTCGCTGCGTGGTGTCGGTGTCCATGCTCACCGAAGGCTGGGATGCCAGCACCGTCACGCACGTTTTAGGGATACGTGCTTTTGGAACGCAACTGTTGTGCGAACAGGTGATAGGCCGGGCGCTACGCCGCCAGTCTTACGACCTGAATGAAGAAGGCTTGTTCAACGTTGAATATGCAGATGTTTTTGGAATTCCCTTTAACTTTACTGCCAAGCCCGTCATTGGCCCACCCCAGCCACCGCGTGAAACCGTGCAAGTCAAAGCCATGCGCCCAGAGCGTGATGCGCTTGAGATTACTTTTCCGCGTGTGGAGGGCTACCGCGTCGAACTGCCCGAGGAACGTTTAAGCGCCAGTTTCAATGAAGAATCGGTTCTGACACTTAGCCCTGATTTGGTTGGGCCATCCATCACCCGCAATTCCGGCATCATTGGCGAGGGTGTGGATATGAGTTTGGAGCACTTGGGCGATTTGCGACCATCGACTTTGTTGTTTCACCTGACGAAAAGATTGATCTACACAAAATGGCGCAACGCTGGCGAAGCCCCCAAACTGCACTTATTTGGTCAGCTCAAACGCATCACCAAAGAATGGCTGGACTCCCGTCTGGTCTGCAAGGGCAATACTTACCCCGCATTGCTGATGTACCAGGAACTGGCCGACATGGCGTGCAACAAAATCACCGCGGCCATCACCCGCCAGTTTTTGGGCGATCGCCCCAAGAAGGCACTGCTTGATGCCTACAACCCCACGGGATCGACCGCTCACGTGCGCTTTAACACCTCCAAAACCGACCGTTGGCAAACCAGTTCACGGCACTGTCACCTGAATTGGGTGATTCTGGACAGCGATTGGGAAGCCGAGTTTTGCCGTGTGGCCGAAGCTCACCCCAAAGTACTGGCCTACGTCAAAAACCACAATCTGGGTTTTGAAGTGCCTTACCGGTTTGGCTCTGTCATGCGAAAGTACTTGCCTGACTTTATTGTGTTGGTCGATGATGGTCACGGCATGGCTGACCCATTGCATTTGGTCGTTGAAATCAAGGGCTATCGCGGCGAGGATGCTATTGAAAAGAAAGCGACGATGGACACCTACTGGGTGCCTGGGGTGAACAACCTCAAGACCTATGGCCGTTGGGCATTTGCCGAGTTCACCGAGGTTTTTCAGATCGAATCCGACTTCAAAGGTGCAGTTGAAGCCAATTTCAACCAATGGATTGAAGGACTGGCACCATGACGCAAATCATTCCAAAAACTGAAAACCTGGCACAGCTTGTCTTTGTAGTCCGAGGTGAGAATGTCCTTTTGGATGCCGACCTAGCCACGCTCTACGGTGTGGAAACTGGTGCGCTCAACCGTGCAGTTAAACGCAACATGGAGAGGTTCCCCGCTGACTTCATGCTGCAACTGTCGCAGGAAGAGTGGGAAGACTTGAAATGCCAAATTGGCATCTCAAGTTCACCAGGCGCAGCAACCAACGTCAAGAAGCTTGGAGCTATCCGGTCACAGCTTGTAACCGCAAGCGCACACGGTGGCCGTCGTGCCATACCATCTGCTTTCACAGAGCAAGGTGTCGCCATGCTTTCAAGCGTTTTGCGTTCACAGCGAGCGGTTGAGGTCAATATCGCCATCATGCGCACCTTCGTTCAGTTACGTCGCCTGATGGACTCCAATCGCGACTTGGCTAGCAAAATTGAAGCCATGGAGAGGCGATATGACGAGCAGTTTTCGGTGGTCTTTGATGCCATCAAACAATTGATTGCTGACGACCAGACACGCAAAGCCAACCCACAACGTCCCATCGGCTTTCTTTGACATCACACTTTTATGGCCACCAAAATCAGCACCAAACACGTAGAAACCCTCACCCATGATGAGGCCAGGCGCATCAATATCCCGTCTGCCGAACAGCAGTCGTTTGTGCAGCCAGACCAGACAGCGCCCAAGCCAGTTCGCTACCCACGCAACACCGACCTGGACCCGCAGTTGGTGTGGCGGGGCAAGGATGCTCAGGACGAAAGCGACCTGGTGGTCAATGCGCCACCGCTTTACATTCAGGAAAAAGTACACCCCAAGGTGTTGATTGACGACTTGCTGCGGCATGCTTCGCTCACCTCGCCCTGTAGGAGCGGGGCTGGGGGTGAGGGCCAACAGACTGATTTGTTTGCTGACTTTAATGGCATACAACCCGATGCCGACAAAACCGAGTTTTACCAGCATGACCAAAACTGGACCAACCGGATGATTTTGGGGGATAGTTTGCAGGTGATGGCGAGTTTGGCAGAACGAGAAGGCTTGCGCGGCAAAGTGCAGTGCATTTATTTTGACCCGCCTTATGGGATTAAATTTAACAGTAATTTTCAGTGGAGTACCACCAGCCGCGATGTGAAGGATGGCAATTCGCAGCACATTACCCGTGAACCCGAACAGGTCAAAGCCTTTCGGGATACCTGGCGCGATGGGATTCATTCTTATTTGACTTATCTTCGGGACAGATTAACGGTGGCGCGGGATTTACTGAACGAATCGGGGTCTATATTTGTTCAGATTGGGGATGAGAATGTCCATCGGGTTCGGGCGGTGATGGATGAGGTGTTTGGGGATACGAACTTTGTCAAGCAAATTACGGTGCATACCAGTGGTAATAGCACTGGCGATTTGCGTCGTATTTCGGATTATGTGATTTGGTATTGCAAAGATTCTGAAAATTTGAAATTTCGGCGACTGTATTTTGAAAAGCGTTCAGGAGGCGACTCAACTTTTACTAATCTGGAGCTTGAGGATTTGACTACTCGACCGATGACCAATCGAGAAAAGCAAGGTGTCGATATGCTGCCTCAAAGCAGTAAGCCATTTAGGTTGCTACCTCTGCACTCGCAAGGAACTGGATTCGCCGAGACCTTTGATCACCAAGGCAAGAATTTCAACATTCCATCTAATGCACATTGGCGAACCACGCATCAAGGGTTGGCTCGGGCAGGAAAGGCTTCACGATTAACCGGTTTAAATCGTTCGCTTAACTCTGTTTACTACCATGCAGATTTTCCTGTAGAGCAATACACAACTACTTGGAGCGATACAGCAGCCGAAACGGCGAAAACGTATGTAGTTCAAACGAGTACCAAAATAATCGAACGCTGCATCCTAATGTCCACCGACCCCGGCGACCTTGTCCTAGACCCAACCTGCGGCAGCGGAACGACAGCAACAGTCGCCGAGCAATGGGGCCGACGCTGGATCACCATTGACACTTCCCGCGTGGCTTTGGCATTGGCCAGGGCACGCATCATGGGCGCACGCTATCCGTTTTACCTGCTGGCAGACTCCAAAGAAGGCCAGAAAAAAGAAGCCGAAATCACCCAAACCATTCCCAGCACCCAGCCGGTGTGCTGCAATATCCGCCACGGTTTTGTTTATGAGCGCGTGCCCCATATCACGCTGAAATCCATCGCCAATAACGCCGACATCGACGTGATTTGGCAAAAATGGCAAGCCACGTTAGAGCCGTTACTCACAGAACTCAACACCACGCTGAACACGCATTGGCAGGAATGGGAAGTCCCCCGCGAACTGCCAGAAAACATTAAAAATGATAGCTACTCACGCAATACCGGTGCGGGTTTGATGGCAAAAACACTCCTAAAAGATTGGTGGCAAGCCCGTATCGCAAGACAAAAAGAAATTGATGCCTCCATTGCCGCCAAGGCCGAATTTGAGTACCTGTTTGACAAGCCCTACCAAAATAAAAACTGCGTGCGGGTGGCTGGCCCATTCACTGTTGAATCGCTAAGCCCGCACCGCATGATGGCCATGGACGAAGACGATGAACTCATCGACACCCTGCACCAAGACCCTGCCGGCTACCCTGCGCGCCAAACCTTTCCGCAGATGATTTTGGATAACCTGAAAACCTCGGGTGTGCAGCAAGCCGACAAGGCCGACAAAATCAATTTCACTGCCATCACACCCTGGGCGGGTGACGGTTCGATTTGTGCCGAAGGCCGTTATCAAGAAGGCGACACCGAAAAACGCGCCGGCATCTTCATCGGCCCCGAATTTGGCACGGTGCAGCGCAGTGACCTGGTGGCAGCCGCCCGCGAATGTGGCGATGCCGGGTTTGACGTGCTGATGGCGTGCGCTTTTAACTACGAAGCCCATGCGACAGATTTCTCAAAACTCGGACGCATCCCCGTGCTGAAAGCGCGTATGAACGCCGACCTGCACATGGCCGAAGACTTGAAAAACACCGGCAAAGGCAACCTGTTTGTGATTTTTGGCGAACCCGACATTGACATTTTGAGTACCGATGGCAATAACCTGAAAACCACCCTCGCAGGCAAAGACACCTACACCGTGCCGGCAGGGGAACAACTCAAGGTCAAAATCAATGGCGTGGATGTGTTCAAACCCCAAACCGGTGAAGTCATCAGCCACGATATTGACGGCATTGCCTGCTGGTTCATTGACACCGATTACAACGAAGAAAGTTTCTTCGTCCGCCATGCTTATTTTTTGGGCGCCAACGACCCCTACAGCGCCCTGAAAACCACGCTGAAAGCCGAAATCAACGCCGATGCCTGGGGCACACTGAACAGCGATGTATCTCGCCCGTTTGACAAGCCCAAGTCCGGGCGCATTGCGGTCAAAGTGATCAATCACCTGGGGGATGAGGTGATGAAGGTTTTCAAGTTGGCGTGAACGTTCGTTCATTTCACATGAAGTGGTCGCCCATCAGTTTTGCTACCTTAAAAAAATCAAAAACTATAGCGAACTATGCAATACCAGAGCGCGTTACAGCCGAATTTTGAGAGATTTTCAAGGTAGCCCCTGACCCAGCCCTAACGGATGAACCCCATGATTTCCAGATTGACATTGCGCAATTTCAAAAGCGTCGGCGAGCAGGTGTATGACTTCACACAGTTTGATTTACTGGTTGGACGCAACAACAGTGGCAAAAGCACGGTTCTTCAGGCGCTGGCCATTTGGCAGTTTTGTGTTGATGAATTTCATCGTTCAAAGCGTCGTGGCTCCAAAGGGATTCAGGTGGTGCTGCCCAACTTTACGGCCCTGCCCGTGCCAGAGTTCAATCTGTTGTGGAAAGACAAAACCGCCCGTCACTGGCCTATGGTGGAGGGTAAGAAAAAGCAGACTTACATTCTGATTGACATCATCGTGGATTGGGTGGGTGCAGGGGGTGTGGCTTATTCCTTTGGGGTGGCACTGCGTTACCACTCACCCCATGCCATTTACGCCATTCCCGTGGAAGGCTGGACGGTATTTCGTGATTTGGAACAAGGGCAACTGTTGCCACGCATTGCTTATGTGCCACCGTTTTCTGGCCTGGAACCATCCGAAGAATGGCGCGATGACGGGCCTTTGCGAAAACAGGTGGGCAAGGCACAACCGGGCAGTGTGCTGCGGAATCTTCTTTACCGTGTCTGTCCGGCGATGGAGGAAGTGAAAACAATTGAAGTAAGCAAGTTCAGGATCACACAGCCACCCAAGGCATGGCGTGAGATTGGCGAGGTGATACAACGTTGGTTTGATGTGAGCCTGAGCGCGCCCCGTTATCAAACTGGGGTGGATACGCAAATCACAGTCCAGTATCGCCAACACGATAAAGACTTTGACATCATTGCTGGTGGCAGTGGCTTCCATCAGACACTGACGTTGCTCGGTTTTCTGCATGGTTACAAGCCCACCACCATTCTTTTGGATGAGCCTGACGCACATTTGCATGTCAATTTGCAAAGGGAAATTCTGGACTATTTCAAACAGAAATCCCTAGAGACAGGCACACAGTTTTTGATAGCAACTCATGCCGAGGAATTTGCACGTGGCGTGGATGCCAGTCAGATTATTTCGCTGTTGGCGCAGGTTCCAAAACGTATCCAATCCACGCCAGACGTGCTGCGTGCCATGTCTTTGGTGTCCAACGAAGAGATCACCCGACTCATGGCGCACCCTTATATCCTCTATGTTGAAGGGGAAAGCGATGAGCGTATTTTGCGGTCATGGACTGCCCAGTGCAGTGCTCAAACTGCCATGGACAAAATTTGCTTCAAGAGGATGGGTGGCGGCGGCAAAGAAAACATGAACGAAAAAGCCAACGAACATTTTGCTGCACTCAAACACATCATCCCCTCCGTTTCACGATTGATGCTGTTTGACTATGACGACCATGCAGAGTGGCATCCATCGGCCAACAACCCGGCTGTTTTTGAATGGAAGCGAAAGAACATTGAAAACTACCTGTTGGTACCCGACACATGGGTTCGGGCAACGTTACAGCACCTTCAATACGGCCATGATGAGTTGATCGCGCAGCCCATTATTCAGATGATCAATGATTTTTTTGCCAGTGAAAATCTGACCTTGCCGCCCGGACAAACTTGGCGCAGTGTTCGCGCCAACGTGTTTAGCGTAGTTGATGGCAAGCGCATTTTGTTTGAAAATGATCATTCACTGTTTCAACAGCTTAGAAAAACAAAGCCATCTGTACAACTCATTCGTGAGCAAGTGGCCATGAGCATGGAGGCAGATGAAATCCATGATGATGTTCATTCATTTATTGCCAAACTGGCGGACATGACACGATCACAATAATGGACTTTCGCATTGCAGTTTCTCGACTTTGGCGGGCGAAAGTGCGCAGGAATTTGCACCCTGAATCGGCGCTTTGGGAAACAGAGCAAGGATCAACGTGGTTGAGGCTTCTGATTTTTGCCGTGCTGTACAAATTTGGCATACAGAACCATATTGGCGCAGATGCCTTGTCGGATTTTTTCAATCAGTGTCAAATGGGTCAATGAATCCGCTCAACTCGTCTCCACATTGAATCGCACACGCTTGCCATTACCATTAGGGCTGTCTTGCGACCCATCAAGGTGTCGCTTTTTTTCAAAGGGAAATCATGAAACGCATACTGTTGTTTGTTTTAACCAATGTCTTGGTGGTCGCTGTGCTGGGCGTGGTGGCCAGTTTGTTGGGGGTCAATCGTTATTTGACTTCCAGTGGTTTGAATTTGGGGGCGCTTTTGGGTTTTGCCCTGGTGATGGGCTTTGGGGGTGCCCTCATTTCTTTGCTCATCAGCAAACCCATGGCCAAGTGGACTTCAGGCGTTCGCGTCATTGAGCAACCCTCTGACGCAGATGAAGCCTGGATCCTTGAAACTGTCAGAAAACTGTCGGAACGCGCTCATATCGACATGCCCGAAGTCGGTATTTTTGAGGGCGATCCCAATGCCTTTGCCACGGGTGCATTCAAAAATTCAGCCCTGGTAGCAGTGAGCACAGGGCTGTTACAAGGCATGACGCACGAAGAAATTGAGGCTGTACTCGGCCATGAAATTGCCCATGTAGCCAATGGTGACATGGTCACGATGACTTTGATTCAGGGGGTCATGAACACCTTTGTGGTGTTTTTAAGCCGTGTCATTGGCTACGCGGTGGATGGTTTTCTTAGAAAAGGCGATGACCGCGACTCGGGCCCCGGGTTAGGCTACATGCTCACCACCCTTGTGCTTGACATTGTTCTGGGATTTGCAGCCGCCATGGTGGTGGCCTGGTTTAGCCGTCATCGGGAGTTTCGTGCCGATGCAGGTGCAGCGCAATTGATGGGGCGCAAACAACCCATGATCAACGCTTTGGCGCGATTGGGAGGAATAAAAACCGGCGAACTTCCCAAGAGTGTGGCCGCTTTTGGCATTGCAGGCGGTATTGGACAACTGTTTTCCACGCATCCCCCGCTGGAAGACCGCATTGCCGCATTGCGAAATTTTCAAGCGAAATCGCCGGGTGCTGTGTAACATGATTCCTGACGATATTCCTCTTGATTCCAATGACGATGGGTTCACCGTGAGTGAGCGCGCCCGTGCGGCCTCGCGCAGCACCTGGGTCAGCGTGGGCGTCAATGTGGTTTTGACTGCCCTACAAATCACTGCGGGTATTTTTTCAAAATCGCAAGGGTTGATCGCTGATGGTATTCACTCGCTCTCTGACCTGATTGCAGATTTTGTGGTGCTGGTGGCCAATCACCACAGTCAGAAAGATGCCGATGCGCACCATCCTTATGGGCATCAGCGATTTGAAAATGCAGCATCATTGGTATTGGGGGCTTTGTTGCTTGCCGTGGGTGTGGGAATGCTTTGGCAGGCCGCTGGCAAATTGCAAGAGCCAGACACCATCGCCATGGTGCATCCCGTTGCGCTGTGGGTGGCAATGGGCGCACTGGTTGCCAAAGAACTGCTGTTTCGTTACATGCTGAGGGTGGCCAAACAGGTCAAAAGCAGTATGTTGGTGGCCAATGCCTGGCATGCCCGCTCGGATGCGGCTTCGTCGCTGGTGGTGGCTTTGGGCATTGTGGGTAACTTGCAGGGCTACCCTATTTTGGACCCCGTTGCTGCTGCGATTGTTGGTTTTATGATCAGCAAAATGGGCTGGGGGTTTACATGGGATTCACTCAACGATTTAATGGATTGTGCCGTGGATGAAGCCGAAGTGCGGGCTATTCGCATGACACTGTTGCACACCCCTGGTGTGAGCAATGTTCACGAGCTACGCACGCGCAAAATGGGCGACATGATTGTGGTTGATGTGCATCTTGAAGTGGAGTCCACACTGAGCGTGGAAAGAGGGCACGACATTGCCGTGTTGGCCCGAGAACGTGTGATGAAGCGCCACCGTGTGCTGAATTTGTTGTCGCACGTGGACCCGTTCAAATGTCCGGATCTGGATCACGAACCGATGGAGTGAGATACGGGTGCGATTCAAAGTGATGTGGAATTCTCTGTAGCTTGTAGAAGCGGCTTCCAGCCG
>CAIYWD010000152.1 GCA_903929815.1 uncultured beta proteobacterium | reverse complement strand
TGGAACGCCCAATGGCACTTTGTGGAAGCGCCATCTTGGCGCTTGACAAGTTAAAAGCGGCAGGATGCCGCTTCCACAAGATGCCATTCTCGATTCCATCATTTTTGCTACCTGTGCTTGGTGCGGATCAGGAAGTCTGACCTTCATGCTGGGGGCGGCCAGACCGTCTTCTTGCATGAGTGTGGCCATTTTCAAGGTACCTCTGCCCCAAGTTTCAATCAAACCGCGACGGTAAAACACCTTGGCAATCCACGGGTTCCAGGGTTTTGATTCGTGCGGTTGATAAAGCATTTCGGGAGTCAGGCCAAAGTGGAGTTCGCCCGGAGATATCACTTCAAGCCGATCATCGTACAAGGCTATCGACACTGATCCCGCTGCGCTGGTGTAATCGCGGTGTACAAAGGCATTGGCCAAAGCCTCTCGTACGGCTTCAACGGGTAGAGCAGGGGTGTCTACCACTTTACCAGTGGGGGTGTGACACCAAACACCACATGCCCGCCCTGCCCATTGGCAAGGGCGCACACGCTGCGGCAGGCACGATCTTTCTCGGCAGTAGATTTTTTAAGCTCCAGCGTCAGAGATTCACCACCAGCGATCAGAAAATGAAGGGCATCCAGGGTGTCAATCATATCAGTTGATACTATTTTGATAGCTGCTTACGCTTGATGGGCGTGCGTTAGCGGGTGTTTTCACTAGGTGGTAGCCAGCAGTTTGCGAAAGTAAGCAATCGTTTCTTTCAGTCCATCTTTCAGACCAACTTTGGGTGCCCAGCCCAGCTCTTGTTGAGCAAGATCAATCAGCGGTTTGCGTTGCTTGGGATCGTCGGCTGGTAACGGACAAAAGGTGAGTTTTGAAGTCCCCCCTACCAGTTTGAGTATGTTCTCGGCCAGCGCCAGCATGGTGAATTCGATGGGGTTACCAATGTTGACCGGGCCGGTAAAGTCGGCGCGGCTGTCCATCAGGCGCAGCATGGCGTCAATGAGGTCATCCACATAGCAAAAGCTGCGCGTTTGCTGACCGTCGCCATAGATGGTGATGTCTTCGCCTTGGAGTGCTTGCACAATGAAGTTGCTGACGACACGCCCGTCGTTAGGGTGCATACGGGGGCCATAGGTATTAAAAATGCGCATCACTTTGATTTGCAACGCATGTTGGCGGTGGTAGTCAAAAAAGAGAGTTTCAGCGCAGCGTTTTCCCTCGTCGTAACACGAGCGTGTACCGATGGTATTGACATTGCCCCAGTAATCTTCAGGCTGCGGATGAACCAGCGGGTCACCATACACCTCAGAGGTAGAAGCCTGCAAAATACGCGCCTTGACGCGCTTGGCTAGCCCTAGCATATTGATAGCGCCATGGACACTGGTCTTGGTGGTTTGCACCGGGTCGTGTTGGTAATGAACAGGGGAAGCCGGGCAGGCCAGGTTGTAAATGCGTTCAACCTCCACATACAGAGGAAAGGTGACATCGTGGCGCATCAGCTCAAAACTGGAGTGGTCTAGCAGATGCACCACATTGCGCTTGCTGCCGGTAAAGAAGTTATCAACACACAGAACGTCTTCGCCACGTTCAATCAGGCGGTCGCACAGGTGCGAGCCAAGAAAGCCGGCTCCGCCGGTGACTAGGTTTTGGATCATGATGGTCTTTCATCCAATTTAAAAATAACAGTATTGATGGTTTTAGCAATTATTACATAACCACGATTCTTTAGGAATATTGAAATATCTTGATTGTCAATTTTAGCAATGCTACTTTCAAGTATCTCAATCAATATCACCTTCGGTATATAGTTCTTCCAATCATTTGAAAGTAAGATATCTAAATCAAAACCTTCCACATCAATACTCAAGAAATCAATAATCGTTCTTTTTGGTAGGTATTTATCAAGAATAGTAGAAAGCATGACCGTCTTGAGTTGAATCTCTTCTTTGATAAAATAGCCATTTTTTCCATGTCGTTGCATTGATAATGCTTTTGAGAATCCATTCAATGCAGGCTCATTAAAAGAATAATAGGTAAGCAGTTGCTCACTCTTTGCAACTGGTTGTTCAATATTAATATCTCGTGGCCTGAACTTATCAAAAGTCTCCATGCTACCAGGTAAAGCATCAATGTTTATTCCACGCCATCCTCTTTTATAGAAAAAGTAAGTATTTGAAAATCTGAATGGATGGTGTGCGCCCACATCAACATAGAAACCGCTAGTATTGTTTTCAAATATACGATTTAAAATCATATCTTCCCCTTCTTGTGAGTATGATTTTAATGAATAACCGTCGAAGTAATTATTTTTAAATTTAATTATATTAAAAACTAGATGAGCTGGAAGTAATGATTTTATCATTTTGATCATAAAGTTTATTGCCTAAAATGAAATAATGCGGTAGATAGATGATAAAAATTTTTTCTTGTTGCCGAATAAGCCAAGTTCATAAAGTATGCAGCAATACTATACGAAATGACCGTCGCTATTGCTGCGCCATAAATATCATAAAGTGGAATCAAAATTAAATTCAATAGTATATTAACGATTGCACCAACTACTGTGTTAATTGTTGAATATTTTTGTAAATTTTCATTCATATACCAATTGCCACTGGCAACTCCCAAAAATACAAATATACTAGCCCAGATATGTAATACCAATATATTCCCTGCATCACGAAAATCATATCCATATAAACAAACAACGATCCATTTTCCAAGAAACATTATCGGTACTGCTATTGAAATTGCTGACCAAATCATCAGTGAATACAGCTTTCTCAATCTGGAATAGTACAGTGCATTACCAATTTTCTTTGCGTTGATTAACGATGGCGCAACAGATCGAATAAGCAACATTGGCACAAAGTACCAAACCTCACTCAGTCGAACTGCTGCTGTATATATTCCAACTTCTTTTTCCCCCAACATTTCCTTGATCATGATTTGGTCAATACGCATATAAATCATAATGACCAGTCCACTCAAAATCAACGGCCAGCTATCGCACAATAATTTTTTAGCGATTATTCCATTAAATCTACCAAAAAAACCGCCAATCCCCTGATACCGATATGCCAAATACAAAGTCACCGCCAAAGTCGCCTGATCCATCAAACTCACCAAGACAAACCAAAATAACTCAGCATGAATATAAATCAAATACAGTTTAATCAATGACGAAATGACGAGTTGCGTCAGTTTGCAGATGGAAACAAACCTGGATAATACTTTGGACTGAAAATAAAAATCAACCACTTCAAAGGACTGAAACACCGAGCCACTGGCGATGATAAAAATATACAAGTTGGTGGTGGCATCGCTGTTGGTGAATTGCATGGTCATGCCAATCACACCCAACATCACCACTGCACCAATTAGCTTGAGCCAAAAGGCGGTGCCCAGATAAACATCTCGTTGTTCGGGGTGAGTGACCAAATCGCGCACCACAATGCTGTCAAGACCTAGCTTGGCAATGCTGCCAAACAAAGATGCAAAAGCCAAAGCATAGCTGAACAGTCCAAATTGAGATGGGCCAAGATAGCGCGCTACCCAAATACCCACCAACAATGCGGCAACCATGCGCAGCATTTGCTCGGCAAACATCCATGTGGTATTGGCGGCGTAGCGTCGAAACCCGTCGTGGGTTTTGGCGCGGTAGGCCAGTGCTCTAAGATAGGGTATCACGCGGTGTGCTTGGTTTTTACGGGGTGATTTAATGTGACGTGGCATCAATAGTCGAGTCTGGATTAACCTTTGTTAATAAATTTGCCAAGGTTACTTTTATATCTCATTTCACATCTCTTCAATAACGAAAAATCCAATTCTTTAGGATAGGGTCAGCAATAAGTTTTGCATTTTGCCGTCAGAGGTTGGGATGCAATGTTGAGGCGAAAATTGCGCGATGTGTCCCAATCACATAAGGGACACCACATTGCCACCCTAATGTTGTTCGATCCAGCTTAGGATATGGTCAATAATAAATTCCGCATTTGGATCGTCAGATTTTGGCGCACTGCGTCGTTACAAATCGTTTATGTGGCTGGGCCACACCGCACGATTTGTGCCTGGCATTGCATCTTTAACTCTGACGGCCCAAAGCAGAACTTATGATTGACCATATCCTAAGCCTATCAAATTCCCTCATTGATTGACTGAAATTCTTGTCGCTTTGTTAGTGCTGGACGCCATATTATTGACCATATTCTAAAATCCCATACCGACTGGCAGCAGGTTGCGGTATGTCTTTGCTCCCCTTGGCAGGCAAGAGAGAGGAACAACGCATAAACTGGTAGCCCGTTTGATGAAACGGACTACCAGAAGCTAAAAAATGAGGCAATTTTTTCACACAAAACTGGCAGATTTCGATAGCCTCAGACATGCCCGACTTATTTTCAATAACATCACATCATCTGTTGATTATATTGATGATTTTATATTATTGGACATTTATATGTCGATTCATATTGACTTTTTTCGCTGAACTTCAGTTTTCCAACCAACATATGTCAAAATTTTAGCCACGTTCCATGGCCATTTTGATGAGGTCTGGACATTAGGATATGGGTCAATAATAAGTTGTGCATTTGGCCGTCAGATTTGGGCGCACTGCGTCGTTACAAATCGCTTATGTGGCTGGGTCACACTGCGCGATTTGCGCCTGGCATTGCATCTTTAACTCTGACCGCCAAATGCACCACTTATTGTTGACCATATCCCTACTGACTTTTCTCCAGACGTTTGGCTATCTGACTGGCTTGACGGCGTTAAAATTAGCGTCCTAACCGATCCTCTGCAGTGCCCCCAAATGATAAATTTTGGGCATATTTCAATCCTGTCACTGAGCACTTGCAAGATCATTTGAGGTCTTTTATGAATCTGATTCAAACTCTTGAGCAAGAAGAAATTGTTCGTCTTAACAAAACCATCCCAGACTTTAGCCCTGGTGATACCGTGGTCGTGAACCTTAACGTGGTTGAAGGTACACGCAAGCGTATCCAAGCCTACGAGGGTGTAGTCATTGCCAAACGTAATCGTGGCCTGAACAGTGGTTTTATTGTGCGCAAAATTTCAAGCGGTGAAGGCGTTGAGCGCACTTTTCAAACCTACAGCCCTTTGATTGCCAGCATTGAAGTCAAACGCCGTGGTGATGTTCGCCGCGCCAAGTTGTATTATTTGCGTGATCGCAGCGGAAAGTCTGCTCGTATCAAGGAAAAACTGCCTGCCCGCAAGGTAGTGACTACTGCATACGTGCTGCCAACTGTACCGGTCAATGTTGTCGCTGAAGTGGTGGCTGACGCAGTTGTGAGCGCTTAAAGTATTCCCAAATACCAAGGATATGCTCAACAATGGGTGTGATGCAAAAAATATGCAGCCGCTCACATGGCTATATACAAGAAGAAAAGTGAGGCGAATTTATTCGCCTATTTTGTTACCGAAAAAATAGCTAACTATGTAAGCAGGACGTGCGCTAAAGGCTGATTTGTTATACCAAAAAACTCACTCAAGTTCGCGCAGCTTGACAGGTGAGTATTGCCACCTCCACATCATTTTGAATCGCACCCGTGGTGTCGGACACCCACCCTCTATTTGACTTTCGCACGAATTTCCGGCAGCGCTTTTTGCAAGTAGTACACCATCGACCAAACGGTCATGACCGCAGAAATCCAGATGAGACCCACGCCCCAAGTGTGGGTGTTGATCAAGCCCAATAAGGTGCCGTCAAAAAGCAAAAAGGGAATGGCCACCATTTGAACTGTTGTTTTGACTTTGCCGATGGTATGAACCGCCACACTTCTAGATGCGCCGATTTGCGCCATCCATTCCCGAAGCGCTGAAATGGCAATTTCACGACCGATGATGATCAATCCCACAAACACGTCTGCCCGCCCCAAATGCACCAGCACCAAAATGCAGGCACATACCAAAAATTTGTCGGCTACGGGATCTAAAAACGCGCCAAACGCAGACACCTGATTGAGCCTGCGAGCCAAATAGCCATCCAGCCAATCGGTGGTGGCAAACAGCACAAACATCACAGTGGCCACCAGATTGCAAGTGGCAGGATGGAGGGGCAAATAGAAAATACCCACAATCAAGGGAATCGCCGCAATGCGAGTCCAGGTCATCAGGGTCGGGACAGTCCAAAACATGGCGCAATTGTGGCACGAGCAACCCGATCAATGCAGAGCACGGTATATGGTTTGTGCCAATTCATGCGAAATGCCTTCCACGCTCACCATGTCATCGACCGAGGCCAAGGTTACGCCGCGCACCCCGCCAAAACGTTGAAGCAGGCGGGCGCGCCGCTTGGGGCCTATGCCTGGAATTTCTTCCAGTTGCCCACCGTCCATGCGTACTTTGGCACGGGCTGCGCGCATTCCGGTGATGGCAAAACGGTGGGCTTCATCACGAATTTGTGCGATGAGCATCAAGGCGGCTGAATCTTTGCCCAAATAAACTTTGTTTCGTCCATCGGCAAACACCAGTTCTTCCAGACCAATGCGACGGCCTTCTCCTTTTTCAACACCCACAATCAACGATACATCCAGCCCCAACTGCGTGAATACATCGTGCGCCATGGTCACTTGTCCTTTGCCACCATCTACCAGTACCAAGTGGGGCATTTTGCCTATACCTACTGGCGTGATGCCTGTGCGCTGCGCCTCTTGCAAGGCTTCGGACAGTTTGCTGTAGCGACGCAGCAACACCTGACGCATGGCTGCGTAATCGTCTCCGGGCGTGATGTCGTTGATGTTGTAACGCCGGTATTCCTTGTTTTGCAGGGTGTGATGATGAAACACCACGCAAGAGGCTTGGGTCAGTTCGCCTGCTGTGTGCGAAATATCAAAGCATTCGATGCGCAGGTCATCGATGTCATCTGGCATCAGGTCAAGCGCGTCGCACAATGCCCGCGTTCGTGCCAGTTGTGAACCTTCTTCGGACAACAGCCGTGCCAGTTGCAATTGTGCGTTGGTTTGTGCCATGTCCAGCCAGATACGGCGATGTTCTTTGGGCTGGTGGATGGCGCTCACTTTGACACCGAGTTGAACGGACAATGCCGCCAACAAGGCCATGCTGACGGGCGCACTCACCACCAAAATGGGGGGAACAGGTACATGCAGGTAATGCTGTGCCACAAAGGCATCCAGCACTTGGGATTCAACCGAGCGCTCGGCAGTATCGACAGGTGTGCCGTCGTCATCCAAATCCAGGCCAATGCTGTCTTGGACTTGTACCGGAAAATAAGGTCGGTCACCCAAATGTCGCCCACCGCGCACCATGGCCAGATTGACGCACGCCCTGCCACCTTGCACTTTGACGGCCAAAATATCCACATCACGATCCAACACGTTATCGACGGATTGCTGATGCAAAACATGAGAGAGTGCTGCCACCTGGTTGCGCAATTCTGCCGCCTGTTCAAACTCCAGTTTGTCAGCGTGGGACATCATGCGTGCTTCCAGCTCGGTCATCACATTTTGAGTGTCTCCCTGCAAAAAACGTTCGGCATGGGTGACGCCCTGGGCATAGTCTGCCGCCACAATGTACCCTACGCAAGGGCCTGAGCATCGTTTGATTTGGTAGAGCAGGCAAGGCCTTGTGCGGTTGCGAAAGACTGACTCTTCACAGGTGCGCAAACGAAACACTTTTTGCATCAGCAAAATGGCTTCCTTGACGGCCACGGCACTGGGGTACGGGCCAAAATAATGGTGTTGTTTATCAACAGCGCCCCGGTAATACGACACACGCGCAAACTGATCGTGGGGATGGATGGGTACACTGATTTTTAAATATGGGTAACTTTTATCATCTCGAAACAAAATGTTGTATTTGGGGTTGAGCGTTTTGATCAGATTATTTTCTAAAAGCAAAGCCTCTGCCTCTGATCGCACCACGGTGGTTTCCAGACGAACAATTTTGCTGACCATCTGACCAATTCGGGTGCCACTGTGGTTTTTTTGAAAATAGCTCGATACCCGCTTTTTCAGGTTAATGGCCTTGCCCACATAGAGTACCTGACCCTGTGCGTCAAAGTAACGATACACACCGGGTAGCGTGGGCAATTTGGCAACATCGCTTAACAATTGCTCTGGGTGAGTGACTGTTGCATCAGGTGGCGTAGGCGTTGTGGTGTTTGGCATTGGGCATGGGGCATGGTGTGGAAAAAAGGTGATTGTCGATAATTCCACCGATGAACCTGACCTGGAATATATTTTGCCGTGTGATTGATAACTTTGGCGATATTGGCGTTTGCTGGCGTCTGGCCGTGAATTTGGCAGAGCGGGGGCAATCGGTTCGGTTGTGGGTGGATGATGCAAGCGCCCTCACCTGGATGGCATCAGAACCTGTGCATGGGGTTCATGTTTTGTCGTGGACAACGCCTTTTGACATGAGTGGCATGACACCTGGCGATGTTCTGATCGAGGCATTTGGTTGTGAAATTGCTCTTGAATTTATAGCTAACTATGCAGATGGGATAAGGGCTGGAGGCCAAAAATGCTTATGGATCAACCTGGAATATTTGACGGCTGAATACTATGCAGCAAAGTGTCACGGTCTGCCCTCACCCGTGATGAGTGGCCCCGGCAAGGGCTTGACCAAGCACTTTTTTTACCCTGGTTTCACATCTGGTACAGGTGGGTTGCTGCGCGAGACGCATCTTTTGGAGCAACAAGCACAGTTTGACAAAACAGCCTGGCTGGCGCACTATCACACCGATGGGCAAGAGCACTCACGCGTGGTGTCCCTGTTTTGCTATGAGGGCATGGACTTGCGCTTATGGCTGGCTGCCTTGGCCAGCGACACCGTCCCGACTTTGCTGTTGGTGAGTTCAGGGCAATCCACCCGGGCCGTTCGCCGCGTACTGGGTCATGAAATGGGCATCAAACCCAATAGGGATAAGCGTGGAGCGCTCTCAATTTCATACCTGCCACTGTTGTCGCAACTTGAATTTGATCACCTGTTGTGGGCATGTGACCTGAATTTTGTACGTGGTGAAGACTCTTTGGTGCGTGCCTTGTGGGCGGGCAAGCCTTTCGTATGGCAAATTTACCCGCAGGACGATGGGGCACATCATGCCAAGCTCCATGCTTTTTTGGACTGGCTAAAAGCGCCACCTTCACTGCGATTGGCTTATGACGTGTGGAACGGGTTGGTGCAGGGCGCAATGCACTGGCCTGCTGTCACGCACTGGCAAAGCACTGTCACTTTAGCCCGTCAAAGGCTATGGGTGCAGGATGATCTTGCGGATGCGCTGATCCAGTTTGTTTTGAAATCCCGTCACGGGTAGTCTGTTTTGGTGAAACCGCACTACCAGTGCTGGCTCATCAGAGGTGTGCCTGGCATGGCATTCCAACTCTAACGGGCAAATACAAAACTTACCCATACCACATCCTTAGCCGCCTCGGCGCATCATGTCAAAAAAATCGCTGTTTGTTTTTGTGGCACGCATTTGCTTTAGTACCATTTCCATCGCCTCAACTTCGTCCATACTGTACAAAAATTGTCGCAAGATTCTGGTTTTTTGCAAAATATCTGGCACGAGCAGCAATTCTTCACGCCTTGTGCCGCTGCGGTTGAGTTGAATGGACGGGAAAACCCGTTTCTCATAGAGGCGGCGATCCAAGTGAATTTCAGAGTTACCGGTTCCTTTGAATTCTTCAAAAATCACTTCGTCCATGCGGCTACCCGTGTCCACCAGCGCAGTGGCAATGATGGTCAAGGATCCACCTTCTTCCACATTGCGCGCTGCACCCAGAAAGCGCTTGGGGCGTTGCAGGGCATTGGAATCCACGCCGCCCGTTAAAACCTTGCCACTTGAGGGCACCACATTGTTATAGGCGCGTGCCAACCGGGTGATGGAATCCAGCAAAATGACCACGTCTCTTTTGAGTTCAACCAAGCGTTTGGCACGCTCAATCACCATCTCGGCCACGTGCACATGACGTGCTGCCGGCTCATCAAAAGTGGAAGCAATGACTTCGCCTTTGACGGTGCGCTGCATTTCAGTCACTTCTTCTGGGCGCTCATCGACCAACAATACCATCATGTGACTGTCGGGGTAATTGGCCGAAATAGCGTGGGCAATGTGCTGCATCATCACCGTTTTGCCGCTTTTTGGAGGTGCTACCAGCAAGGCACGCTGTCCTTTGCCAATGGGCGCAATGATGTCAATGATGCGCCCGGTGATGTTTTCTTCGCTTTTGATGTCGCGCTCAAGCCGCATTTGCACATTGGGAAACAGGGGTGTCAAGTTCTCGAACATCACTTTGTGCTTGTTCTCTTCAGGACCGCCACCATTGACCTTTTCAAGCCTGTTCAATGCAAAGTAACGCTCACCATCTTTGGGTGTTCTGACTTCACCTTCAATCATGTCACCGGTGTGAAGATTAAAGCGGCGCACCTGACTGGGGCTGATGTAGATGTCATCCGTGCTGGCGGTATAACTGGTGTCTGGACTGCGTAAAAAGCCAAACCCATCAGGAAGAATTTCGAGCACCCCATCGGCAAATATTTGCTCTCCGGCACGGGCACGTTTTTTGATAATGGCAAACATCAATTCCTGTTTGCGCATGCGTCCTGTATTTTCAATCTCAAGATCTTCGGCTTGTTTGAGGACTTCTGACACGTGCAGTGCCTTGAGTTCGTTGATGTGCATGGATTGACCCGTCAAAGGGATAAAGACAACTGGAGGGAAATGGCGTGAAATGCCAACTGGAAAGACTGACCACCAAGTGTTGACAAGGAATCAAACAACAAGTGGATTGAACTGGCTTGTCAACATGTTGCGCATTGGATTGTCAGGTGGAAAGACATTAATCTAACCATTCAAAACAATTCTGCGCATGACACAATGGTAATGTGGAAGGTACACGCCCAATATGCCGATGATCTTGCGCCTGATTATGACAGGAAAATCAGGAAGCACGACTCAAGCGCAAGGTGACGGGTGCGTTTCAAAGTGATGTGGCTTTGCTTGGGTGCGACATCCAAATCCCCCCTAACCCCCCTTTGAAAAAGGGGGGGGGTGGTTTTTGTATTGCACCACATCACTTTGAAACGCATCCCAAGGTAACGGGTGTCTGGATGTCGATGAAACAGGTTTGATGCGTCAAATCAAAGCCTGATTAATGAAGGCGGTCAATTGCGACTTGCTCATAAACCCGGATCTGGTGGCGGCGAGTTGCCCTGATTTGAAGATCATCACAGTCGGAATGCCCCGAATATTGTGCAGAGCGGGAACATCGCGATTTTCATCCACGTTCATCTTGGTCATTTGCAGTTTTCCTTCATAAACTTTGGCTAGATCATCCAGCACGGGTCCAAGCATTTGGCATGGGCCACACCAAGGTGCCCAAAAATCTACCAAAACGGGTAAAGCAGACTGTAAAACGTCAGATTCAAATGACGTATCTGTAACGTGTTTGATAAGTTCGGATGACATAATATTTTTCCTAAGATCAAGTGAATGAGTAAGTGAAACTTGTGACAGAGAATCCCATGTGATGCCATGGCAAACTCAAGTTTAAGGATTTTGGTTCATTTTTTTATCGGTCTTTTTGCGAACAACTTTTTTTTCAGTGCCGGGAATTTCTGCAATAAAGTGCTGAGGTTTTTTGTAGCTGGGCTTGGCACGCTTAGGGGTCAATCGGGTGCCTGGCACGTTCACAGTGACAGGGACATCGACTCTCACCCTCTTGATCGGCCTGGCCGGCAACGCCTGCTTTTCAAGTGCTACACGTTCTTTCTCTAGTTGGTCTGCAAGTTTGGCGGTGTTGCGTGTCGCTTGATCTGTTTGTTTTTTTTGTGCAGCATTGCGCGAATCGTCAAGGGGAAGCGCTTGTCCATCCGCGCAAGGCATCTGACTGTAGCTGTTGCCACATTTATAGACATTTTGTGCTTGAACGCCCGTCCCTAAAGTTAAAGTTAAAGTTAAAGTTAAAGTTAAAGTTAAAGTTAAAGTTAAAGTGTAGGTAGCTATCAAAAATAAAGCAAAAAAGAAGGGCTTGAAGGTCATGACGAATTTTTCAAGGCTGCATTGGGTACTCATCTGCAACTGGTTTTGGAGGGTTGGGACGCACCGGTGTACTGGTGTGAATCAGTCGGGTAGCCTGATCCATGTTTCCTGAAGTCAGGTCTTGCAGTGCTTTGAGCGTTCGCACAATGGTTTGATCGATGGCAATGCGATGATCAGAAGAGGGTGGTTTGAGCACCCAATGAATGACTTCTGCCTTGTTGCCCGGATGTCCAATGCCCAGGCGCAGTCGCCAGTATTGGTCGCTACCCAATTGTGCATGAATGTCGCGCAGACCATTGTGCCCTGCATGACTACCACCCCATTTGATTTTGGCTTGGCCTGGCGCGATGTCAAGATCGTCATGTACTACCAAAATGTCTTTGGGTTCAATTTTGAAAAAGTGTGCCAACGCTGCGACTGAGCGGCCACTCAAATTCATAAAAGTTTGTGGTTTTTGCAGCCACACCGGTTGACCATGAAGGGATGTGCGTGCAACGAGTGCTGAATAATTTTTGTCAAACACCAGTTCAACCTGGATCGCCTGCGCTAATGCATCCATCCACCAAAACCCTGCGTTATGGCGAGTGTGTTGGTAGTCTGGGCCAGGATTGCCAAGGCCTACAAAAAGTTTGATCATCGTGCTTCTGAAAAGAAAAAACCACAACGAAGTGGGTCGATCAACACAAGGCACTGCCTAGGATAGGGTCAACAATAATTTTTGCATTTGGCTCGTCCGCTTTGGCCACACTACGCGATTTGTGTCTGGCATTGCACCCCAAATCAGACAGCCAGATGCAAAATTGATGGGTATCCTTACTTCTTGGCCGCTGGCTTGGCGGCTGACTTAGCTGCTGGTTTAGCTGCTGGCTTGGTTGCTGGTTTAGCAGGTGATTTAGCATCCGATTTGGCGGCTGGTTTGGCTGCGGCTTTAGCGGCTGGTTTCGCAGATGTGTCTGGTGTATCTGACGCTGCGGGTGACGCAACTGTGTCAGCCACCTCAGCACCAGCGACTGCTACCACAGAAACCACGACTGGATTTTTATCACTGCCGTGGGTGACAGTGGTGACGCCCTTGGGCAAGGCAATATCGGCCAAGTGCAAAGAAGATCCCTTTTTCAGACCACTCAAATCGACACTGATAAATTCTGGCAAATCTGCAGGCAAACACACCACATTAATCTCACTGATGACGTGATTGGCAATACAGCCCTCAGCTTTGATGGCAGGTGAATTTTCATCTCCGCTAAAGTGCAGAGGCACTTTCATGTGCAGTTTGGTGGTGGCATCCACACGTTGAAAATCAACGTGCAGCACCAACGGCTTGTAAGGGTGCATTTGCACGTCTCGCAGTAAAGCGGGGCATTCTGTGCCATTGATGTCCATATCCAGAATACTGGAATGAAAAGATTCTTTTTTGAGCGCATGCCACAAAGTGTTGTGGTCTAGCTCAATGGCCTGAGGTTCTTTGGAACCACCGTAAAGAATGCCCGGTGTGCGCCCAGTAATACGCAGACGGCGGCTCGCACCCGTGCCCTGTTTTGTGCGCTCATAAGCAAAAATTTTCATGTATTAACTCCTGAAAGAGCCTACCGCGACCAGTTGGCTCAGATTGAAAGTAGATTCAACCAGCGCTAACGGCTGATGAACCTGCGACGATACTGGTCAGAAAAGACGTTCCTGATCAGCAAAAAAACTCATCACCGATTGCCCCTGGGCGATGCGAACAATCGTTTCGGCAATCAGCGGTGCCACATTCAACTGTCGAATTTTGGGGCAAGCCAATGCACTAGGGGATAGGGGAATGGTGTTGGTGACGACAACCTCATCCAGCACATCACCTTGGCTAATGCGATCAATGGCGGGGCCTGAAAAAATGGGGTGAGTGCAGTAGGCATAAACCTTATTGGCCCCACGAAGTTTAAGAACCTCTGCAGCCTTGACTAAAGTGCCTGCGGTGTCGATCATGTCATCCATGATGACGCAGTTGCGACCTTCAATTTCGCCAATGACATGCATGACTTCACTGACATTGGCTTTTGGGCGACGCTTGTCAATAATGGCCAAATCACAACCCAGTTGCTTGGCAATGGCACGCGCACGAACCACACCGCCTACATCGGGCGAGACCACAATCAGGTCGTGATAATTTTTCTGACGCAAATCGCTCAGCAGCACGGGAGATGCATAAATGTTATCGACCGGAATATCAAAAAACCCCTGAATTTGGTCAGCATGCAAATCCATGGTCAAAACCCGAGCCACACCAACTGCCTGAAGCATGTTGGCTACCACTTTGGCAGAGATAGGGACACGACTGGAACGTGGACGACGATCCTGACGAGCGTACCCGTAATAAGGAATGACCGCACTGATACGTTCGGCAGAGGAACGCTTGAGGGCATCCACCATGATGAGCAATTCCATCAGGTTTTCATTGGTGGGAGAACAGGTGGATTGCACTACAAAAACATCGCGGGCACGAACGTTTTGCTTGATTTCAACCGTGACTTCGCCATCTGAAAAGCGACTCACATCTGCGCAGCCCAGCTCAATTTTGAGATGATGAGCAATATCGGATGCCAGAGATAAATTGGCATTGCCCGTGAAAACCATGAAATCAGATGTTTGATCGGTATGCATGAAAATCCAAACTCAGAAATTGCCATTGTTGTATGCCACATAGGACATGACGCACGCAGCGATCACTCGGCAGGGGGAGGAAGCGTCCACATTGTTGCCGTAACCCCCTATGAAGGGTACATGTTTTGATTCAATAAAAACACGCCCACGCAAATTGTTAGTGGCACGAATTGTAGCCATGGATGTGTCGGGGATTCATGATGAACCTGGGCATTTCTGCACATTTTTTCGATCTGCGCGATTGACCTTATCCCAAGAATGTGGTCAGAAATCAGTGATTGTGTCTATGCCTCAAGCAGACCCAGCAAATACTGACCGTAGCCATTTTTGACCAGCGGTGCTGCGAGCTTTTGAATTTGAGCGGCATCGATCCAGCCTTGGTTAAAGGCAATTTCTTCAGGGCAGGAGACTTGCAGGCCCTGGCGCTTTTGCAAGGTGGCAATAAAGCTGGCGGCTTCCAAAAGGCTGTCGTGGGTGCCGGTGTCTAGCCAGGCATAACCACGCCCCATCATTTCTACGCTGAGCTGGCCCAGTTCCAGGTAACGGCGGTTGACATCGGTAATTTCAAGCTCTCCACGCGGTGAGGGTTTGATGTGGGCGGCAATGTCGCACACTTGGTCGTCGTAAAAATAAAGACCCGTGACGGCATAATTACTTTGGGGTTGCGTTGGCTTTTCTTCAATACTGATGGCACACTGCTGTGCATCAAATGCGACCACGCCATAACGTTCGGGATCATTCACATGGTAGGCAAACACACTCGCACCCAGTTGTCTTGCATCGGCGTGGGCGAGTTGCCGTATTAAATTGTGACCATAAAAAATGTTGTCGCCCAACACCAAGGCGCTGGGCTGGTCGGCTACAAAGTTGCGACCAATGATGAAGGCCTGCGCCAATCCATCGGGCGAGGGTTGTACGGCGTAACAGATGGACATGCCCCACTGGCTACCATTTCCCAGTAAATCGGTAAAGCGGGGCGTGTCTTGCGGGGTGGAAATGATGAGCACCTCACGAATGCCGGCGAGCATGAGCGTACTCAAAGGGTAATAAATCATCGGCTTGTCGTAAATGGGCATAAGCTGCTTGGACACAGCTTGTGTGACGGGGTAAAGCCGAGTGCCCGAGCCGCCGGCGAGGATGATGCCTTTGCGTTGTGTCATGGAATTTTCCTAGGAAGTGACAAGAATTTCATCAATCATGCGTTCGACCCCAACTTGCCATGGGGGTAGTTTCAGGCGAAAAGTGGTTTGCAGTTTGAAGGTGTTCAGGCGCGAATTCAAAGGGCGACGAGCAGGTGTGGGGTAATCGTGAGTGGCGATGGGCAAGACCTCGGTTGCTTTTATTTTGATAGTGGACTTTGCTTGTTGGGCATGGGCTAGAACATGTTTTGCATAGTCAAACCAAGTGGTTTCACCGCTGGCTGTCAGGTGGTAAATGCCTGCTAGTGCATCTGCTTCTTTACCCAAACGAGTGACGTGGTGAATGGCATGAGCGGTCACATCGGCAATCAATTCAGCGCCGGTGGGTGCGCCCACTTGGTCGTTGATCACTTTCAATTGTTCTTTTTCCTGTCCCAATCGCAGCATGGTTTTTGCAAAGTTGTTGCCGCGTGCCCCATAGACCCAACTGGTTCTGAAAATCAGGTGGCGCGTACACATCTTTTCAATCCTTTGTTCGCCGACCAGCTTGCTCTGACCGTATTCATTCAAGGGGCAAGGAGCATCTTCCTCGTCAAAAGGGGCAGTGCCTTTGCCATTAAACACATAGTCTGTGCTGTAATGAATCAGCCATGCTCCCAGACGCTGGGCTTCTTGCGCCAGCGTTTCAGGTGCCAGGGCATTGAGCGCAAACGACAGGGTGTAGTCATTTTCAGCCTTATCAACTGCCGTGTAGGCAGCGGCATTGACGATCACGTCTGGCTGGATGGCACGAATGGCATCGGTGAGCTTTTCAAGGTGACTGATGTCGCCCCAATAGTTTTTGCTGTTGCGATCCAGCGCCACCAGTTCGCCCAAAAGGGCCAGACTGCGTTGCAGTTCCCAGCCTACCTGGCCATTTTTACCCAATAAAAGAATTTTCAAAATCAATCTCCAAAACGTTGATTCAAAGGCTGATGTTCAGCCTCTGGCAAATGTTAAGTGTGGCAGCACTTTGGTTCATACTGTAGAAATGCAGACCGGGCGCGCCGCCTGATTTCAGTTGCTCACACAAACTGGTCACCACATCCAATCCAAACGCTTTGATGGACTCTGCATCGTCGCCATAGCTTTGCAGCCGCATCCGAATCCATCGGGGTATTTCGGTGCCACAGGCATCGCTAAAGCGCATGAGTTGGGTAGAACTGGTGATGGGCATGATGCCGGGCACGATCGGAAGATGCACACCGAGCGCGTCTGCCTCTTCAACCAACCGAAAGTAAGCATCTGCGTTGTAAAAATACTGGGTGATGGCGGAATTTGCCCCGGCCTGCACTTTGGTGACAAAGGCTTTCAAATCAAATTCAGGCGATTTGGCCTGGGGGTGCATCTCGGGGTAGGCTGCTACCTCAAGATAAAAATCGTCACCCGTCTGGGTACGAATGAACGTGACCAAGTCGCTGGCAAACTGAAATTCACTTCCCACACCATAGCCGCTGGGCAAGTCCCCGCGCAAGGCCACCAAACGCCGGACACCCATCGTCTTGAGAATTGTCAATTGTTCAAGCACTGTGGCGCGTGTAGCACCGATACATGACAAATGCGAAGCAGCAACAACCCCCTCGGCCAAAATATCACGTACCGTGTTGAAAGTGCCTTCTTGTGTAGAGCCTCCTGCACCAAAAGTAACCGAACAATACTCAGGTTTCAAAGCATACAACTGCTGGCGAACGATGCGCAGTTTTTCAACACCTTCGGGCGTTTTGGGCGGGAAAAATTCAATGCTGACAGGAAAATGAGAGGCTGTGGTCATAACGAATCCTCAAGGGTTTGCGTGCTGTGCGCACATAAAAAATTCTCGATTGCCATCACCGCCAAAAATGGCAGAGTCAAAATAGTCGGTCACTTGCCAACCTGACTGAATGCAGGATGCTCGCAAGCGATTCTCCACCACGGCGTAAAGCGAAGCATCTTTCACAATGCCGCCCTTGCCAATCTGAGTGGGCTGCAACTCAAATTGGGGTTTGACCAAGGTGAGCAGTTTGCCCTTTGGTTGAAGAAGCGGTTTCAAGGCGGGGAGCACATGCGTTTGCGAAATAAACGACACATCCATCACCACCAGATCAAATGCCATGGTGTGTGTTAATAGTTGGGGGTCAAAATGGCCTCTAGCCCTTATCCAGTCTGCATAAGTAGCTATTAAATCAGAAGCGTTTAGCGTGCGTGCATTGCGTTTTTCAAGACACAAAACCCGTGGGTCTGTGCGCAAATGGGGGCGCAGTTGGTCAGTGCCCACATCCACCCCCACCACTGTCGCAGCACCGTGTTGCAGCAGACAGTCGGTAAAACCGCCCGTTGATTGCCCCACGTCCAGACATTGAAAACCTTGAACTGCCAGACCCAGATGTTCCAAAGCTGCTTCGAGCTTCAAGCCACCCCGCGACACATAGCGCAGTTCAGACTCATCCAGCAGTTGAATGAGGGCATCTTCAGGCACATCCTCACTCTTTTTAGTGACGGTGCGCCACACACCGTCAACACCATACTGCACACCTCCCGCCATCAGTCGCTGAGCCTGAGAGCGAGAGTGTGCCAATTGGCGCAGCACTAGAAGGTGGTCAATACGCATGGCAAGTGTGAATCAATAACGGTAGTTGTCAGCCTTGTAAGGGCCGGCCTTATTGACACCGATGTAAGCGGCTTGCTCGTCTGAGAGTTCAGTCAATTGCGCGCCTACTTTCATCAAATGCAGGCGTGCCACTTTTTCATCCAGATGCTTGGGCAGCACATACACATGGCCTGACTTGTACTCTTTGGGCTTGGTAAACAGTTCAATTTGCGCCAAAGTTTGATTGGCAAAGCTTGAACTCATGACAAAGCTGGGGTGACCCGTGCCACATCCCAGATTCACCAAACGGCCCTTGGCCAGCAAAATAATGCGCTTGGCAGGTTTTTTACCATCGTTGCTGGCAGGAAAAATAACATGATCGACCTGGGGCTTGATTTCTTCCCACTGACACACAGACAGCGATGCCACGTCAATTTCATGGTCAAAGTGACCAATGTTGCAAACAATCGCCTGGTCTTTCATGGCCTCCATCTGCTTGTAGGTAATGACATCTTTATTGCCGGTAGCCGTGACAAAAATATCGCATTGGTCAGCGGCATAGTCCATCGTGACCACTTTGTAGCCTTCCATGGCGGCTTGCAAGGCGTTGATGGGGTCAATTTCTGTCACCCAAACCTGGGCGCTCAAAGCACGCAAAGCCTGCGCCGAACCCTTGCCCACATCGCCATACCCTGCCACACAGGCGACCTTGCCGGCAATCATCACATCGGTTGCGCGTTTGATGGCATCGACCAGGGATTCCCGGCAGCCATACAAATTGTCAAACTTGCTTTTGGTCACTGAATCATTCACGTTAATCGCGCAAAACGCCAACTCACCCTTGGCGGACATGTCGTTCAAGCGGTGAACACCCGTGGTCGTTTCTTCAGTCACCCCGATAATATTTTTCAGGCGGCGGCTGTACCAGGTGGGGTCTTTGGCCAGTTTGGATCGGATGGCGGCAAACAGGCAAGTTTCTTCTTCACTGCCGGGGTGATTGAGAACATTGGCATCTTGTTCAGCCTTGATGCCCAGGTGCATCAATAGCGTGGCATCACCGCCGTCATCCAGAATCATGTTGGGGCCTTCGGCGGGTGTGCCTGCTTCGCCGCCAAATTCAAAAATGCGATGCGTGTAGTCCCAGTAATCGATCAAAGACTCGCCCTTGTAGGCAAAGACGGACGTGCCTTGCGCGACCAACGCAGCAGCAGCGTGGTCTTGTGTTGAAAAAATATTGCACGATGCCCAACGCACCTGCGCTCCCAACGCCTGCAAGGTTTCGACCAAGACCGCAGTCTGGATGGTCATGTGCAAAGAACCTGTGATGCGAGCGCCCTTCAAAGGCTGTAGCGGTGCAAATTCTTCGCGGATGGCCATCAGTCCGGGCATTTCGGTCTGGGCAATGTTGATTTCCTTACGACCCCATTCGGCCAGACCTATATCGGCAATGACATGGTCTTGTGGTTGGGTGCTGCTTGTTTCTTTATGCATGGTTAACTCTTAAAAAAAATAGTGAGACCACAGTTTGTTGGCGCAAGATGGGAAAAAAAGCTCTCACCGCACAAAAAACCGTGGGTGAGCGCCGTTGGAAACACTGCGTGGCAGTGGTGTCCGAGCCTCACTCAACACCGGCTTTGCGCGGTGTGAGCTGCAACACTCCTCGGAAAAGATTCGCATTATGTATCGGCGCGGGTGCGATTCAAAGTGATGTGAAGCAGCCAACTTGGCCGCATACAAGAAGACGAGTTTGACGAATGTGTTCGCCTATTTTTACTATTAAAAAAATAGCTAACTACGCAAGCAGGACGGGGGCTAGAGGCTAATTTGTTATACCAAAAACTCACCTCTGGAAGCCGCTTCTACAAGCTACAGAAAATTCCACATCAGTTTGAATCACACGCCAACATCACTGATCGCACCCTTGCACTTTTTGAAGAAGCCGTTGACAAATATTGGGTGAAACAAACGGGGTGACATCTCCACCTAACATCGCAATTTGGCGCACCAGCGAGCTTGAAACAAACTGGTATGGGGGGCTTGGGGTCATAAAAATGGTTTCAACATCGGGCATCAGGGTGCGATTCATGCCCGCTAACTGCAATTCTTCATCAAAATCAGTCACACCGCGCAGGCCGCGCACCATCACTTTGACACCTCGCCGGGTCACAAAGTCGTGAATCAATCCTGTAAAGCCTTCCACCTTCACCTCAGGATAAGCACCAACGCCTTCGTGGGCCATGTCAATGCGCTCCTGCAAGGAAAACAGGGTGTTTTTGTGGTGACCGGCTGCTACTGCCACGATCAGGTTCTCAAATAACAAAGCCGCTCGGCGCACCATGTCTTCATGCCCCAGGGTCATGGGGTCAAAAGTACCCGGATAAATAGCAATCATATAGATGACACAGGCGTTATTTCACCAACTGGTTCAACTGAATAATGGGCATCAGCACCGCCAGCACAATCAGCATGACCACCACACCCATCGCCACAATCAGCAAAGGCTCCAGCAAGGTAGCCACCTGCATGGCACGGCGTTGAACTTCTGTGCTGAGTTGCTTGGCTGCACGTGAAAGCATCAGCGGCAACTGCCCCGTTTGCTCACCCAAACGGGCAAACATGGCCAGCAATGGCGGAAACCGCTTTTTTTGTGCCAGGGCTGTGGCCAGCGGTGCGCCTTCACGCACCAACACCAGTGCGTCTGTGGCATCCGTTCGCAAAGCACGGTTGGACAGGGTTTCTGACGCAGCCTGTAGCGCCTTCAGAATGGGGACACCTGCAGCAGCCAACATGGCCAAAGTACTGGCAAAGCGCGCAGCGTTGTAGGAACGTGACAGTCGCCCCAAAAGAGGCAGGTTCAGCCACGCGGCATCAAATTTTTCATGAAATTGGGCGTTGGACAAGGCCATGCGTGCGCTGATAACTCCCAAAATAAGAGCCATGAGCATCAACCAACCGTAGCTGCGAACAAAGCTGCTGATGCCAATCATGATGACCGTCAACAACGGCAGTGCGCGTTTGCTGCTGGCAAAAACATGCGCCACCTGTGGCACCACATAAGTGACCAAAAACAGCACGATGACGATGGCCACCAACGACACAATGGCAGGGTAAAGGGCAGCCCCCATCAGTTTGGCTTTGAGTTCCTGCTGCTCTTCAAGATCGTCGGCCAGGCGCTCAAGCACCAGACCCAAGTTGCCGCTTTGCTCTCCAGCGCCGATGACCGCTACATAAATATCAGAAAACTCGTGTGGATGCTGCGACAACGCTTTGGCAAACGGTGCACCGCCGTTCACCTCAGAGCGCAAAGTGGCTACCAGCTCGCGTTCCGGTGCTTTTTCTGCTTCGTCTGAAAGAGAAGTCAGCGCACGCTCAAGCGGTAAACCCGATGACACCAGGCCGGCAAGCTGTCGCGTCCAGATGGTCAAGGCTGTGGCGTTAAAAACACGAAGCCGGTGTCGCTTGGGGCCACCCTGAATGTTGCCCCCTGTCGCTTGTCCAGAAACACCGACACCCAGCGCCTGTACAGCCAATGGCACCATGGCCTGCCTACGCAACAAACTGCGAGCAGACTTGGCAGAGTCTGCATCAAGCACCCCACGGCGTGTCTTGCCCTGGGCATCAATGGCTTCATAGGAATAGGCTGTCATAGGTCAAAATGTGGGTGAAGTGAGGGGGCGACTGTACTCAAACTCGATGGGGTGAAGTGATGCCATTTTCCTAAAATTCGTTGTCAATCGCTTTCCCATCGATGGTTGGCATGGTTACCATTTGGCGGTGGAATCCAGGTCAAATCACGGTGTGTAAAATCCCCGCCTTTAGCGGTGATTTTTATTGACTTTCAAATTGGGGATCAGATGACCAACCCCCTACAACTGCGCCCTGACTTGGCGCGTCCAAGCACTTTCCAAGATGGATCCATATCATGAATAGATGTGCCTACAGAGGCGCACAAAGCCTCTTGGCGACCACTTTGCCCTCCGGGGGGGGGGGGGGGGGCTGGAGACT
>CAIYWD010000151.1 GCA_903929815.1 uncultured beta proteobacterium | reverse complement strand
GCTTTGGGCGCACTGCGTCGTTACAAATCGCTAGTGTGGCTCGCCACACGTCGCGCTTTGCGCCTAGCATTGCATCCCAAACCAGACGGCCAAATGCGGAATTTATTGTTGACCATATCCTAAGTGTATTCCCTGAAAATCATCAAGGTGTTCACATTCTCAGATTTCATCACTTTTAACCTGAATTCCTCAATTGACCGCTTGTTATCTTCACTAAGGATATGGTCAATAATAAGTTGTGCATTTAGCTCGTCAGATTTGGGCGCACTGCGTCGTTACAAATCGCTTATGTGGCCTGGGTGCGACATCCAAATCCCCCCTAACCCCCAATGGCACTACCTTAAGCATTAGTTCTATAAAAACAATAGGTTAATAAACGTGTAGGTCGGGTTAGCGCGTAGCGCGTAACCCGACATAACAGCACGACTCAAGCCTGCGCCGCAATGGGCGCCAACCCACACCGCACATCCCCACATTGGGCGATGTGGCGCAAGGCGTGGTCAATCACCACCAGCGCCAGCATGGCTTCCAAAATGGGTGCTGCGCGAAGACCCACACAGGGGTCGTGACGGCCTTTGGTGATGACTTCCACACCGTGACCTGCGGTGTTGATGGATTCACGCGGGGTCAAAATGGAGCTGGTGGGTTTGATGGCCACGGATACTTCAATATCCTGGCCGCTGGTGATGCCACCCAATATACCGCCGGCATTATTGCTTTTGAAACCCTGGGGTGAGAGTGCATCGCCATGCGTACTGCCTCGCTGCGCCACACTGGCAAAACCTGCCCCGATCTCAACGCCCTTGACCGCATTGATACCCATCATGGCGTAAGCAATGTCGGCATCCATCTTGTCAAACAAAGGCTCGCCCAAGCCCACTGGCACATGGGACGCACACACACGCAACCGTGCGCCGCAAGAGTCCCCATTTTTACGTAGGGTATCAAGATAAGTTTCCATGGCCTCAATATTTTTGACAGGTGCAAAAAACGGGTTTTGAGAGACATACGACCATGACTCAAACGCAATGGGCAATTCACCCAGTTGAACCATGCAGGATTGAAACACTGTGCCATATTTTTCAAGCAGCCATTTTTTGGCCAGTGCGCCTGCTGCCACCATGGGCGCGGTCAATCGTGCGCTGGAGCGGCCGCCACCCCGTGGATCTCGCAGGCCGTATTTTTGAAAATAAGTGTAATCCGCATGGCCTGGGCGAAAGGTTTGAACGATGTCGCCATAGTCTTTGCTGCGCTGATCTGTGTTTTGAATCAGCAGACAAATGGGGGTGCCGGTGGTTTTACCCTCATAAACGCCTGACAAAATTTCAACACGGTCAGGCTCTTGGCGCTGCGTGACAAACTTGCTAGTGCCTGGACGGCGGCGGTTCAAGTCAGGCTGAATATCGGCCACGCTCAAGCCAAGCCCTGGCGGGCAGCCATCAATCACGCAACCAATGGCCGGTCCGTGGGATTCACCAAAATTGGTGACTGCAAAAAGGTGTCCAAAAGTATTACCGCTCATGCGGGCGCATTATCCTGGATTTCTCAGTTGAACGAGCCATTCAGTTTTTCCACGAAAAGCTGTCCAAATTTCAGCCACGTTTCATTGCCATTACGGGGAGGTCTGAACTCAATTTTACGGCTGTTTTGTGTCAAAATTCGATCGTCGGCATTTCCCATGTGCGTTTCAAACTAATATGAAAAATAAGCGAATTGTGAGTTACACAACATGAAATTACTGATGATTGATAATTACGACAGCTTTACCTACAACATCGTTCAGTATTTTGGCGAGTTGGGCGCGCAGGTCACGGTAATGCGCAATGACGAAATTACCATCGCAGAAATTGACAATTTGCTTCAAGCCGGCCAACTCGATCGGCTTGTAGTGTCACCAGGCCCATGCTCTCCGACGGAGGCTGGTATTTCGGTCGCTGCCATTTCGTATTTTGCAGGCAAGTTGCCCATTTTTGGAGTGTGTCTGGGCAATCAAGCTATTGGCGCAGCATTCGGTGGAAAAATTGTTCATGCACAGCAGTTGATGCACGGCAAGACCAGCGTCATCACAACCACACAAGAGGGCGTGTTTTCAGGGCTACCCAAACAATTCACAGTGAACCGCTACCACTCTCTGTCGATTGATCGTGCCACTTGTCCCTCATGTTTAAAAGTGACCGCTTGGACTGACGATGGCGAAATCATGGGTGTGAAACACACCGGCTACGACATTGAAGGCGTACAGTTTCACCCCGAGAGCATTCTTACCGAATACGGTCATGCCATGCTGGAAAACTTTCTGAAACCTAACCATTCAGCGAACCCATTCCACAGTCTTGTCTGAATGATATTTTTGGCAACTGGTATCTTTTGCTCAAGGAGCGTTCAATTCCACATCACTTTGAATCGCACCCTGGGGTATCCCTAAAATGGGGTTTTGTCATTTACACACTCAAACACCATGGACACTCCTCTTGTCATTTTGAACCCCCGCAGCAAAAACATCACAGAAGGCAAATCGCGTGCGCCCAACCGATCCATGTACTACGGCATGGGCTATGAAACTGACGATTTTCACAAACCTATGGTGGGTGTGGCCAACGCCTACAGCACCATCACCCCTTGCAACAGTGGTCTGCAAACCTTGGCAGATGCTGCCATTGCGGGCATAGAAGAGGCCGGTGGCAATGCGCAAGTGTTTGGTACTCCCACCATTTCTGATGGCATGTCCATGGGAACAGAGGGCATGAAATACAGTTTGGTCAGCCGTGAAGTGATTGCCGACTGCATTGAAACCTGTGTGCAGGGGCAGTGGATGGACGGTGTGTTGGTCATAGGCGGCTGTGACAAAAACATGCCTGGCGGTTTGATGGGCATGTTGCGCGCCAATGTGCCAGGCATTTACGTCTATGGCGGAACGATTTTGCCCGGCCACTACCAAGGCAAAGACTTGAACATTGTCAGCGTGTTTGAAGCCGTGGGCGAAAACGCCGCAGGTCGCTTGAGCGACGAAGACCTGACGCAAATTGAGCAGCGGGCTATTCCGGGCACGGGGTCTTGTGGTGGCATGTACACCGCCAACACCATGAGTTCGGCATTTGAAGCGCTGGGTATTTCGCTGCCCCATTCCAGCACCATGGCCAACGTGTATGACGAAAAGCGATCTTCCGCCACAGAATCAGCCAAAGTGTTGATAGAGGCCATCAAAAAAGACCTGAAACCCCGAGACATTGTGACGCGCAAGTCCATTGAAAATGCCATTGCTGTGGTCATGGCAATTGGGGGATCGACCAATGCAGTGCTTCACTTTTTGGCCATTGCCCATGCTGCTTGTGTGGAATGGAATATGGATGACTTTGAACGTGTGCGCATCAAAACACCTGTGCTGTGTGACCTGAAACCCAGCGGCAAGTATTTGGCGATCGATTTTCACCGTGCAGGGGGCGTGCCCCAGGTGATGAAACTGCTTTTGAACGCTGGCCTGCTGCATGGCGACTGCATCACCATCACCGGCCAGACTCTTGCCGAAGTGCTCAAAGACATACCCGATGCACCGCCTGCAGATCAACAGGTGATTCGCCCGATAAACCGCCCCATGTACGCGCAAGGCCACTTGGCTATTTTGAAAGGCAACCTGGCGCTTGAGGGCTGTGTCGCCAAAATCACCGGCCTGAAAAATCCGGTGATGACTGGCCCTGCTTGTGTGTTTGAAGACGAACAATCCGCCTTGAAGGCCATTTTGACCAACCAAATCAAGGCGGGTGACGTGATGGTGCTGCGCTATCTTGGCCCCAAGGGTGGGCCGGGAATGCCCGAGATGCTGGCCCCTACCAGTGCGCTGATTGGGCAGGGCTTGGGCGAATCTGTCGGGTTGATTACCGATGGTCGATTTTCAGGTGGCACCTGGGGCATGGTGGTGGGACACATTGCGCCTGAAGCGGCCACGGGCGGACTGATTGCACTGGTTCACGAAGGCGACTCCATCACCATTGACGCACACCGTTTGCTGCTGCAATTGAACGTCAGCGATGACGAGATTGCAAAGCGTCGTGCCACCTGGACACTTCCAGCACCCCGCTATACCCGAGGTGTGCAGGCCAAGTTTGCCATGAACGTATCCAGCGCCAGCAAAGGAGCTGTGCTGGACGACTTTTGAGCACAAGAACAAAACTGTTCATCAGCTTCACGATATTTGGCCCTGGAGTTTTCATGTCTGTATCCCCCGCCTCCCTTTTAACCGTTCCCTTAAATGATTTGCATGTAGCGCTGGGCGCACGCATGGTGCCGTTTGCTGGCTACGCCATGCCGGTGCAATACCCCACAGGCCTGATCGCCGAACACCGCCACACCCGAGCGGCTGCGAGTTTGTTTGATGTGTCCCACATGGGCCAGTTGCGTCTGGTAGGGCCAGAGGCTGCCGCGGCTTTCGAGAGCTTGATTCCGTGCGATGTGATCGACTTGCCTGTCGGTCAACAACGCTACGGCTTATTGCTCAATGACAACGGCGGCATCATGGATGACTTGATGTTTGTCAACCGTGGTACTGATATTTTTGTGATTGTGAATGGGGCATGCAAAGCTGGCGACATCGCCCACATCCAGACCCACATCGGCCATCGCTGTCAGGTTATTGTCATGCCCGAACAGGCTTTGCTGGCGCTGCAAGGCCCGATGGCGGTCACTGCCCTGTCTCGATTGGTGACTGGTGTTGAAAAACTGGTATTTATGACCGGCGGCTACTTTACCGTGCGAACAGACCATCAACTGATTGATGTGTTTCTGACTCGCAGTGGCTACACCGGTGAAGACGGCTTTGAGATTTCGGTGCATCACACCCAAGCCTTGGCATTAGCTCAGGCGCTGCTGGCGCAACCTGAAGTCAAACCCTGTGGGTTGGGCGCACGCAATTCGCTGCGTCTGGAAGCCGGCCTGCCACTGTATGGCAATGACATTGACACCAGCACCACACCGATCGAGGCCTCTCTGTCATGGGCGATTCAAAAGGTTCGCAGAACGGGTGGATTACGGGCTGGCGGCTTTCCAGGTGCTATCAAAGTTCTAGCGAAGTATGCAATACAGACGGGCGTTATAGCCAGAAAACGTGTTGGACTTATTGCCCTGGATCGCATCCCCGTGCGCGAGCACACCGAGCTGCAAGACCTGACGGGCAGACGCATTGGCGAAGTCACCAGTGGGTTGCTTGGACCCACCATCGACGTGCCTATTGCAATGGGTTATGTGCCGCCCGAGTTTGCCGTTCTGGGGACTTCCATTCATGCCATCGTTCGCGGCAAGCCGGTTCGCATGGAAGTGGTGGCCTTGCCCTTTGTGGCTACACGGTACTTTCGTGGGTAAGAATTTCACGCGCTGGGTTGCAACCTACGAACGGTAATCGGCGTTGATCGACACGTACTCGTGGCTTAAATCGCACGTCCAAAGGGTGTCAGAGGCATTCCCCCGACCCAGTACCACGCGCACAATGATGTCGGATTGTTTCATCACACGCTGCCCGTCTGCTTCCACATAAGCCGCGTGACGGCCTCCTTGCGTGGCCACATGCACATCATCTAGATATAAGTCAATGTTTTTGGGGTCAAGGTCTGCAATGCCGGCATAGCCAATGGCCGCCAGAATGCGCCCCAGATTGGGGTCACTGGCAAAGAAAGCCGTTTTGACCAGGGGGGAGTGCGCCACCGCCTCTGCCACCTGCCGACATTCTGTTGGGGTACGACCGCCTTCCACCACAATGGTGATAAATTTTGTAGCGCCCTCTCCATCACGCACAATGGCTTGCGCTAGTTTTTGTGCCACACCCAGCAGGGCAGTTTTGAGCGCTTGACCTGCCAAGCTCGAAAGGGAGGTGATGGGGGCATGGGCGGCACGATGGGTGGCAATGACCACAAATGAGTCATTGGTCGAGGTATCGCCATCAACCGTGATGCGGTTAAAAGAACCTTGTGCCAACTCGGCAACCAATTGGTTCATGACGGTGGGGCTGATGCAGGCATCGGTTGCCATAAAGCCCAGCAGGGTGGCCATGTTGGGGTGAATCATGCCCGCCCCTTTGCTGATACCGGTCACGCTCACCGGCACCCCATCAATCATCACTTGTGCGCCAAACGCCTTGGGTACGGTGTCGGTGGTCATGATGGCCTCTGCGGCATGAAGCCAGTTGTCAGCACGCGCATCGGCTAGGGCTGCCTCCAGACCGGCCTCAATTCGGTCAACAGGCAGCGGCTCCATGATGACACCCGTCGAAAACGGCAACACCTGCTGTGCTGATAACCCCAGTCGCCCAGCCAGTGCCTGACAGGTGTGCAAAGCGTCCGCCAACCCCTGGTCGCCCGTGCCCGCGTTGGCATTGCCGGTGTTGATCAACAAGGCACGAATGCCAGTGCCCGGCGCTAAATGTTCACGGCACACTTGAACGGGGGCTGCGCAAAACCGGTTTTGGGTAAAGACACCTGCGACCGATGCCCCTTCGTCTAGCAGCATCACCGTCAAATCCTTGCGATTGGCTTTGCGAATGTTGGCCTGTGTGACACCGATGCGTACCCCCTGGATGGGGAACAGTTCGGCGGGGTTGGGGGGATTCAGATGGACAGACATGGTTTTAGGATAGGGGGTCAAGCCAGCTTTCCGTGGCAGTGCTTGTATTTTTTGCCACCGCCGCAAGGGCAAGGCTCGTTGCGGCCGACGCGGGGAATGGCAACAGGCACTGTGGTTTCATCGACCGTGGTTTCTACCTCGCCGGTTTCTGTGGGGGCGCTGTAAGTCACATTGTTGATGTGCTCTGCGCGGCTTTCCATATCGGCTGCGGCTCGTGCGGCTTCTTCGTGGGTTTGGATACGCACGGTCATTAAAACTTTGGTGACCTCATTTTTGATGGAGTCGAGCATTTGACCAAACAATTCAAAGGCTTCTCGCTTGTATTCCTGTTTGGGCTGCTTTTGCGCATAGCCACGCAGGTGAATGCCCTGGCGCAAATAGTCCAATGAACTTAAATGATCCCGCCAGTTCGTGTCTATGCTTTGCAGTAAAACCATGCGTTCAAACGGGGTGAAATCTTCAGACCCCACGATTGCCACTTTTTTCTCAAACATGGCGTTGGCATGCAATCGAACAGTTTCTACCAGGTCTTGGGCGGTAATGGCCGATGCCTCACTGACTTGCTGCTGCAAGGGCAGCGTGATATTCCATTGATCAAAGAGGGTTTTTTCAAGCGCGGGCAAGTTCCATTGTTCTTCAACAGATTCGATAGGCACATACTGGTGAACGATGTCTTGAAAACAGCCCTCGCGCAAAGACTGGATTTGTGCCGAAAGGTTGGTGGCATCCAGAATTTCGTTGCGCTGCTGATAAATCACTTTGCGTTGGTCGTTGGCCACATCGTCATATTCAAGCAATTGTTTGCGCATGTCAAAGTTGCGGGATTCCACTTTACGCTGTGCGCTTTCAATGCTGCGGGTGACCATGCCGGCCTCAATGGCTTCGCCCTCAGGCATTTTGAGGCGATCCATGATGGCTTTGACCCGGTCACCTGCAAAAATGCGCATCAAAGCATCATCTAAGCTCAAATAAAAGCGCGACGAACCAGGATCGCCCTGACGACCGGATCGCCCCCGTAACTGGTTGTCAATGCGGCGCGATTCATGGCGTTCGGTGGCAATGATGCGCAAACCGCCAAGACCCTTCACTTGTTCGTGATCGTTGAGCCATCGCGAACGAACAATGTCCATGCGTTGCTGCCGTTGGTGGGCATCAAGAGCATCATCCATTTCAATGGCTTCTAGAATTTTGCTGATATTGCCCCCCAGCACAATGTCAGTACCCCGGCCGGCCATGTTGGTGGCAATGGTGATCATTTTGGGGCGACCGGCCTGGGCCACGATGTCGGCCTCGCGGGCGTGCTGCTTGGCGTTTAACACTTGGTGCGGCAGCTTTTCTTTGTCGAGCAGCGCCGAGATGATTTCTGAATTTTCAATAGACGTAGTACCCACCAGCACAGGCTGACCGCGTTCGTGGCATTCACGGATGTCTGCAATGGCTGCGTCGTATTTTTCACGCGTGGTTTTATAGACACGATCCAACTGGTCAGTACGGCAACTCGGGCGGTTGGGGGGGATCACCACGGTTTCAAGGCCATAAATTTCCTGAAACTCGTAAGCCTCGGTGTCGGCGGTTCCCGTCATGCCGGCCAATTTGCCATAGAGCCGAAAGTAATTTTGGAATGTGATGGAAGCCATGGTCTGGTTTTCGGGCTGAATGGCGACACCTTCCTTGGCTTCGACCGCCTGGTGCAGGCCATCGCTCCAGCGTCTGCCAGACATCAAACGCCCCGTGAACTCATCCACAATCACAATTTCACCGGCCTGCACCACATAATGCTGGTCACGGTGGTAGAGGTGATTGGCCCGCAGCGCTGCATACAAGTGGTGCATCAGTGTGATGTTGGCGGGGTCATACAGACTGGCGCCCTCAGGAATCAGCCCCATTTCAGACAAAATGCGTTCGGCGTTTTCGTGACCTCGTTCAGTCAGAAAAACCTGGTGGCTTTTTTCATCAATTGTGAAATCTCCTGCCTTGGTAATGCCCTCGCCCGTGTGGGGGTCTGCCTCGCCCTCCTGCTTTTCAAGTTGCGGAACGATGCGGTTGATAGACACATACAAGTCTGTGTGATCTTCGGCTTGTCCGCTGATGATGAGCGGGGTACGCGCTTCGTCAATCAAAATCGAATCCACCTCATCCACAATGGCATAGTTCAGGCCGCGCTGCACGCGGTCTTGTGCTTCATAGACCATGTTGTCGCGCAGGTAGTCAAAGCCATACTCGTTGTTGGTGCCATAAGTAATGTCACAGCGGTAAGCTGCCTGCTTGTCTTCACGCGACATAGTGGGTAAGTTGATACCAACCGATAGCCCCAAAAAGTGATAGAGTTTTCCCATCCATTGGGCATCGCGTTGGGCTAAGTAGTCATTGACCGTGACCACATGCACGCCCTTACCCGACAGCGCATTCAAATAAACCGCCAGAGTGGCCGTGAGGGTTTTGCCTTCACCTGTGCCCATTTCTGAAATTTTTCCGTAGTGCAGCGACATGCCACCGAGCAGTTGCACATCAAAATGGCGCATTTTCATGACACGTTTAGAGCCTTCGCGCACCACGGCGAAGGCTTCGGGCAAGAGTGTGTCAAGGCTTTCTCCTTTGCTTAAACGATCCCGAAACTCCTGGGTTTTGGCGCACAAGGCATCGTCTGACAGCTTTTCAAAGTCAGGTTCTATAGCATTGGTTTTGATGATGGCATGTCGGTATTTATGAAGCAGGCGGTCATTGCGACTGCCAAAAATTTTGGTGAGGAAGTTGGTGGCCATGACGATGATGCGAGCCGTGCCTCCGCTGAAGTGGCACAACACACAATCCTTATTGATGATCTGACAAAAAATGGGGGGAAAGAGGACAAACACGCCACACGATGCATCAGCAACATGCAAGACCGCTCGAAGGCGCGCATTTTACTGTCGAGTCTTTGTCTGCTACAAATCGCGCATTCTGGCGGGTGCGTTTCAAATTCGCTGAAAATTTCTCAATTTTCTACCCCATTTATCGGAGCAACCGTTCTACTCTACTAGGACTTACGCATTGACAAAAGCGGTAAAGTATGATAGGCAACTGAAGTTGTTATTTTTGTAAAGGATAGAAGCGATGCGAGAGCTCAGTCGTCCTCCAACAGCCAAATGTACTTTGCCGATGTACATGGGATTTTTGATGAGTGAACCAAAATCAAGCACATGCACACGTTTGGCCGAAGTGATGGACATCTCGCATGACAGCGTCAACCGTTTTTTATTGCG
>CAIYWD010000150.1 GCA_903929815.1 uncultured beta proteobacterium | reverse complement strand
GCGGGACAGAGATGAAGTCATCTGCCTGCACTTGTGACGGCTAATCAGCCAAATGTGTGAGCTTCCCCTGCCAAGAAAACCACGTGAGCGAATCAAACGTAACCCATTGATATTGCATTTGTCCCGCATTAAGTGGGAAGCCGATTTGCGCCTAGCATTGCATCCCAACTCTGACGGCCAAATGCGCAACTTATTCTTGACCATATCCTAAGTGGGAAGCCACGCGATGCATAAAATCGCAAGGATAATCTCGCCATGGTGCGCAAGGTGACCCTGCCAATTATGATCAGCCTTTTTGCCTTGTAACGCACGTCCAGTATGTATAAGTAGCTACTGAAATAGTAGTAAATAATATCGCCAGACACCCCACAGCAAGTAGGATGAAGCGAAGCACAATCCAAAGTGTTTCGATCGACTCCATCACTTTGAATTAACCCCCCTTCATGCGCAAGCCTCTCTTTGTACTGGTGGCCGTTGCCTGCCTGATGGCAGGATTTGTCATGGCCTTGCATCACCCGTTATGGCCCATGTTCACTCTGATGGCATTTTGGGGATGGTGCTGTGTGGCGGCCTGGCAACCTCGCCTGTGGTTGTGGGTAGTTCCTGCTTTTTTGCCGCTGCTTAATTTTTCTCCCTGGACGGGCTGGCTGGTTTTTGAAGAGTTTGATCTGTTGTTGCTGGGTACTTTGGCCGGTGGCTATGCTCGGTTGGCATGGACTCCATTGTCTGCTCAGCATGGCAAAGGTCACACAGGCGTAAGACTGTTGATTTTGTTAATGGCTGCGTCAGGTGCATGGGCACTGTGGCGAGGCTTTGCAGATGCTGGTGGGTTGGGGTGGGACTGGTTTGCCGGTTACTGCGATGCCTTGAACAGTTGGCGGGTCTCAAAGAGTCTGGTCTTTGCCATGTTGTTGATACCTTTGCTGAGAGATCATCAGGCCGACTCCAGAAAATGTACCTTTTTGGGATGGGGCATGGTGGCTGGATTGACGCTGGTGGCACTGGCAACGCTGTGGGAGCGTGCGGCTTTTCCTGGGGTGGTGGATTTTTCAGCGCACTACCGAACGGTGGCCTTGTTTTGGGAAATGCACATGGGCGGCGCGGCCATTGATGCTTATATGGCCATCAGCGAGCCCTTTGTGGTGTGGGCATTGCTCACTACGCGTCGGCCTGTGGTGTGGGCTTTTCTGGCGCTTCTGGCCATCCTGACCGCGTATGCCGGCCTGACCACGTTTTCGCGTGGCGTCTATCTGGCAATGGTCGTGCCTTTGATCGTGTTGGCGTGGTTGTTGTGGCGACAAAACCATGTTGTGTTTTTTGTTTGGCAACGTGTGCGTTGTGGTGGTGAATGGCCTGCTTGGCGTACCAAAGCCGGTTGGCTGCTGTCTTTGGCACTGGTCATAGAAGTTATAGCGGTTTTGGAGGGTGGCACCTTTATGTCGGAGCGCATCGCCAGTGCCGAGAAGGATTTGTCAAGTCGCATCGAACATTGGCAAAACGGTCTGAGTTTATTGGCAAGCCCAACAGATTGGTTATGGGGAAAAGGTTTAGGGCGTTTACCCGCGAACTACGCGGCAAAGATTCCTAAACGGGAGTTCTCGGGTGATGTCAAACAGCGCACAGAACAGCGTCCAGGTCAAGCAGATCACACTTTCATCACACTTTATGGCCCTAAAACACAGGCGCATGTAGGCGGCTCTTACGAACTCACTCAGCGTGTTGATGCCATCGCACCAGGGCGGCACCGGATGCGTCTGGATGTTCGGGTTGAAAAAGTGACAAAGATTGAACTGTACTTGTGCGAACGGCATCTGTTGTACGACAGATCCTGCCAGTATGCGTTTTTACAGGTCAAGCCCGTCCCAGGGTGGCAATCCGTGTCTGCCACTCTCAGAGGCGATGTTTTCGAGCCAGAACCATGGTATGCCCCCCGGCTCAAGATGTTTTCCATTTCTGTGGCCAATGCCGGCGGCGTAGCAGACATTGACAACCTGGCATGGGTGAGCCAGGATACTTCAGTTTTACTGGCCAATGGTGATTTTTCTGCCGGACTGTCTCACTGGTTTCCTGCAGCACAATCGTATTTTGTGCCGTGGCATTTGGATAATTTATTTTTGGAAGTTCTGGTAGAACGAGGCGTGATGGGCTTGCTGATCTGGCTCATGTTGCTGGGCTATGCACTGTGGCATTTGGTGATGGGTCAATGCCGGTTACACCCACTTTCACCTTACTTGGCAGCTTCATTGGTTGCTGTGCTGTTGGTGGGTTTGGTCAGTAGTGTGATGGATGTGCCACGGGTGGCTTTCATGTTCTTTTTGTTCATGTTTTGGGTGGTGGAACACGCACAGGAAGCCACAAACCCCGTTTCAGCCTCCTAAATGTATCTATTGTTTTTTTTTGGTGATAATGTGAATATAAACATCTATCAAAAGGATATCTTATGAAAATTACCGTCATTGGCAGTGGTTACGTGGGTTTGGTTTCTGGGGCATGTCTGGCTGAAGTGGGTAATGATGTGTTGTGTCTGGATATGAACCCGGCAAAAATCGAAATTCTAGAAAATGGTGGCATTCCAATCTTTGAACCTGGGTTGCAAGAGATGGTGAAAAGTAATGTGGCAGCAGGGCGAATGCACTTCACGACCGATGTGGAACATGCAGCCGACTTTGGAACCATCCAGTTCATCGCAGTAGGAACACCCCCTGACGAAGATGGGTCGGCTGACATGCAATATGTCACGGCGGCCGCGCGCAACATTGGCAGGTACATGACGCACTACAGAATAGTCGTGAACAAAAGCACGGTGCCAGTGGGAACGGCAGATGCAGTGCGTGCAGCCATTGACGACGAACTTCAAAAGCGTGGTGTTGAGATGGCGTTTAGCGTGGTGTCCAACCCCGAGTTTTTGAAAGAAGGCGCTGCCATTGATGACTTTATGAAACCCGATCGCATTGTGGTGGGGTGTGACGACGAGCGGGCATTGGTGATGATGCGTGCGTTGTATGCGCCATTTCAGCGTAACCGTGATCGCATCATCGTGATGGATGTTCGCAGCGCAGAGCTGACCAAGTACGCTGCCAACGCCATGTTGGCCACACGCATCAGCTTTATGAACGAACTGGCCAACCTGGCCGAAAAACTGGGCGCCGACATTGAATGCGTACGAAGAGGCATTGGCAGTGATCCCCGCATTGGTTACGACTTTTTGTATGCAGGTGCGGGTTATGGGGGTTCGTGCTTTCCTAAGGATGTGAAGGCTTTGATCAAGACCGCAACCAACGATGGCGGCATTGAACTGCAAGTCCTCAACGCGGTTGAACGTGCCAATAACTTACAAAAGCACGTTTTAGGCAACAAAATCAAGGCACGCTTTGGTGACAACCTGACGGGCAAGCATTTTGCGCTGTGGGGACTGGCTTTTAAGGCCAATACCGACGACGTGCGCGAAGCCACCAGCCGCGAGGTCATCAAGGATTTGATTGCTGCAGGAGCCACTGTGACAGCCTACGATCCTGTCGCCACGGCTGAAGCCAGACATTATTTCCCCAGCGAGCCTGCTCTTCGTTTTGCTGATTCTCAAAGCGATGCGCTTGACAACGCCGATGCTTTGGTGATTGTGACGGAGTGGAAAGAATTTCGCAGCCCAGACTTTTCCATTTTAAAAACCAAGCTCAAAACCCCCATTATTTTTGATGGTCGCAATCTTTATGACCCTAAACTGGTCCGTGATATTGGCTTTGAATATTCAGCGATTGGCAGGGAAGTCGTTCGATAAGTGATTCACAATAAGTTTTCTACCTAATAATTTCAAAAAATGTAGCACTCAACGCAATACCAGAGCGCGTTACAACCGAATTTTGTACAATTTTTGACGTAGAAAACTTTCCGTTAATCGCTTCATATATTCACACGTAACCGTTTAGACCTCATGTCAAATGCCGTCATTCCCGCGAAGGCGGGAATCCAGTGCATGTTGGTTTACCAGGGTACAAAGGCAGTCTGGATTCCCGCCTTCGCGGGAATGACGATGGTGGGGTCTAAACGGTTACATTCACACAAGTCCGTCTTTTCAATACGAAGGATATGGTCAATCATAAGTTCCGTTTTTGGCTCGTCAGATTTAAGCGCACTGCGTCGTTACAAATTACTGATGTGGCTGGGTCACACCGCGCGATTTGCGCCTGGCATTGCATTTTTAAATCTGAAGGCTAAATGCGAAACTTATTGTTGACCCTATCCTAACCATCACTCATGCCGACTGAGTTTTGTCACTGAGAATTCCATTGATCAAAATATTCAACCATTATTTTCATAAACTGACCCTAATTCGGTTGGGGCTGGACTTGATCGGCATTTTTTTGTGTGTTCTGATCGCTGTGGCGCTGCATCACGTTTTGCCACCCTTGTTTTGGGCAACGGTCACGTCTATTTTTCTGGTGTTGGCTAGTGTTTTTCTTCTCGTGGGTGCAAGTGTTGGTTTTTATCAGCGGGTGCATCAGCGATCGCCAGGTCAGACAGGTGCACATGCGGTGCTGGCTTGGTTGTGTGTCTTGCCTTTTATCTACGCTACGTCAACCCGTGTCCCAGCTTCAAGGTCGTTCGGATTGACACTGGCGGCGTTGGTTGCCCTTCTGTTGGTCATTCGCGTCTATTTCATGTATGCCACACCATCCACCATGATGCGTCAGCGCGTGCTGATTTTTGGAATAGGTGCCCGGGCAAAAATGGTGGGGACTGCGCTTCTCAAATCAGACCCCAGCATTGATTTATTGGGCTATTACGCCGGTCCCAACGAACAAGAGGCCAATGTGTCTGAGTGGGGTAGATTGTCCATGACCAATTCTCTGACCGATATTGTCATGGACCAGCAGGTGGATGAAATTGTGGTCGCTTTGTCTGAGCGGCGAGGTGGCAGCATGCCATTGCGCGAATTGCTCGATTGCAAGTTGCAAGGGGTGCGTGTAGTGGACATTGCGACCCATTTCGAGAGAACCCTGGGGCAAATCCGGCTGGAGTCCCTGTCGGCAGGGTGGCTTATTTTTGGGGATGGTTTTGGATCGGGTTGGGTTCGGGCTTTTATCAAGCGCATTTTTGACATGGTGTGTGCTGGCGGGTTGATTGTGCTGACTTTGCCCATCATGTTGGTTACAGGGATTTTGATTGTGATCGAAAGTGGATTTCCCATTTTCTACTTGCAAGAGCGGGTTGGACAAAATGGACGTTTGTTCAATGTGGTGAAGTTTCGCAGTATGCGAACGGATGCAGAACAAGATGGCCAGCCGCGTTGGGCTACCGCATCAGATGACCGCGTGACCCGAGTCGGTCGGGCGATACGCAAGTTTCGCATTGACGAGTTGCCCCAGTTGTTCACAGTTTTGGGTGGCTCCATGAGTATGGTGGGGCCGCGCCCGGAGCGTCCCTACTTTGTTGATACGTTTACCCAAAATATTCCGTATTACGCTGTTCGTCACAGCGTCAAACCCGGTGTCACGGGTTGGGCACAAGTTCGCTACCAATATGGTTCATCAGCAGAAGATGCTTCAGAAAAGCTCCAATACGATCTGTATTACGTGAAAAACCATTCTCTGCTTTTGGACATTGTGGTGATGTTTGAAACCATCGGTGTTGTGTTGATGCGCAAAGGCGCTCAGTAAGTTTCCTTTGTGATCGGCTTGTCATTCATGAACAGTGACAACCTTGTTTTGACCACGTGGAGCGGCGGCCTAGTAGGTCTTGGCTACTTGGTGGTTGCCATTCAAATGCTTCAGATGGCTTACCTTCGCCCTCCGATGGAATGGATCAAAATCGCTGTTTTTTCTGCGATCAGTTGGACTTCCGTGTGGGGCTGGCTTCTACTGACGCTCTCTCTTGCACACGTCACCCACATCACGCAGTGGTTAGCGCTTGGCCGCCTGGCTGATCAGTTGCGTTATGCGAGTTGGTACGCATTTTTATTGTTTTTATTGCATGCCCACCGTCCTTTCAAGGACAACCGCAATGTTTTTGGATTGATCGTTTTGGCAGTGGCCCTGACCGCCTGGGGTCTTGTGGCTCTGGGTTTGGAGGTCTTTGGCATGGGTGCGTGGGATCAGATTTCACGTGGGATGTTGTTCAATGCCATGGCCATGCCTATTTTGGCGATGGTGTTGCTAGAGCAGGTTTTTCGCAATGCCACCAAAGATTCTCTCTGGAACATCAAGCCTTTGTGTTTTGGCCTGGCAGGTACTTACGTGTTCGACTTGTATTTATTTTCACAAGCTGTGTTATTCAATCGGACGGATGAAGAGGCCTTGAGCGTCAGGGGCATTGTTCATGCCTTGATGATGCCCTTGCTTTTGTTATCGAGCACACGGCCAAGCGACTGGATATCCAAAATTCAACTCTCTCCCAAAGCTGCTTTCCATTCTGCAACACTGCTGTTGGCCGGTGTTTATCTGATCTTCATCTCTGGCGTAGGTTATTACGTTCGTTACTTTGGGGGGGACTGGGGGCGCGCACTGCAGTTGTGTCTGGTGATTTGTGCTTTGGTCGGGTTGGTTTTTTTGGCCTTGTCTGGAACGCTTCGCGCCAAATTGCGCGTATTTCTGGGCAAACATTTTTTTCGTTATCGTTACGATTACCGTGAAGAGTGGCTGAAATTCACAAAGGCGCTATCGGCCAATCATTCTCCCCAGGAGTTAGGGAATCAAATCATTCGTGGCATGGCAGACATGCTGGAAAGCCCTGCAGGTGCTTTGTGGATGCGCATTGATGGCGAAACTGCCTTTCGTCAAACGGCCAGATGGAATATGGCGCAAAGCTCTGACAAAGAAGATGACAATTCAGAGATGTGCAAATATATGACGCATGGCAAAGTGATCAACCTTGAAGAGTACCGATCATTTTCAAAACGTTATGGCTCACTCAAGCTACCGCCATGGTTACAGGAACTGCCACGGGCCTGGCTTCTGGTTCCACTGATGATGGGTGGCAATATGATAGGTTTTGTGGTTCTTGCCAGTGCCAGAACACGTATTGATGTGAACTGGGAAGTCCGCGATTTGCTCAAAACAGCAAGTCAGCAGGCGGCCAGTTATTTAGCCCAGATGCAGGCCACTGAAGCTTTGCTTGAAGTTCGTAAATTTGATGCTTTCAACAAAATGTCTGCTTTTGTGGTGCATGACCTGAAAAATATTGTGACGCAACTTTCCCTGATGTTGAAAAATGCCCAGCGGCTGGGGTCCAACCCCGAGTTTCAAAAAGACATGTTGACCACCATTGAAAATGCACTCGATCGCATGCGCTCGTTGATGCTGCAGTTGCGTGAAGGTGCAAAACCACCTGGTGCTGCGTTTGGTGTCAATTTAAATGCCATCATCCATTGTGTACAAACGGTGTCTTCTGCGCGAGGACGCATCCTGGAGGTTCTGTCGCTTGACCCTGTCGATGCAAGAGGACACGAAGAGCGACTTGAACGCATCATCGGTCATGTTGTTCAAAATGCCTTTGATGCCACCCCTTTGGACGGTCATGTCATGATCAAGCTCGATCGCACGGGCAGTCAGGCCAGAATTGTGGTGACAGACACCGGCCATGGCATGACCCAGGATTTCATTCGTGATCGCCTGTTCAAACCTTTTCAGACGACAAAGCAAACTGGCATGGGCATTGGTGCTTATGAAAGTTTTCATTATGTACAAGAACTTGGAGGCAAAATCGAAGTACAGAGCGAAGTCAACAAAGGCACCACAGTCACTCTGCTTTTGCCACTGTTTGAAACCCAAAAGACTTCTGACCTTCATGCTTTGGAATGCGTATGACCGAAAAAAATCGTCCCTTGATGATTGTTGAAGACGATCTGGCTTTGCAAAAGCAAATCAAGTGGTCGCTTGACAGGTTTGATTCTGTGACAGCCCATGACAGAGCCAGTGCGCTACTGCAATTAAGACAACATCTGCCTGCGGTTGTGACCATGGATTTGGGATTGCCACCCGATGCAGATGCGGTTTCTGAAGGATTCCGGCTCTTGGAGCAAATCGTGGCTTTTGATGCAGACATCAAAGTGATTGTTCTGACCGGCCAAAACGATCAATCCAATGCACTGCGAGCGGTTGCCATGGGGGCTTACGATTTTCTGGCCAAGCCTTTTGAACCTGAACTGCTGAATTTGACCGTTGAGCGAGCCTTCAGAATGTTTGTGCTCCAGGTTGAAAACAAACGATTGCGATCACTGTACCAACCCGATGCCCTGTCAGGTTTAACCACCCGTGACCCTGAAATGATGCGCATTTGCCGCACCATTGAAAAAGTAGCCAGCAGCAAGGCTACCGTGATGCTCTTGGGAGAAAGCGGCACTGGCAAGGAAGTGTTGGCGCGTGGACTGCACCAGGCATCGCCTCGTCGTGAGGAAAAATTTGTCGCCATCAACTGTGCGGCCATCCCTGAAAACTTGATCGAAAGTGAACTCTTTGGTTACGAGAAAGGTGCTTTCACAGGTGCATCAAAAACAACACTGGGCATGATTGAAACTGCCAACGGTGGGACCTTGATGTTGGACGAAATTGGTGATTTACCATTTCATTTGCAGGCCAAGCTGCTACGGTTTTTGCAAGAGCGAACCATTGAGCGTGTCGGGGGGCGTCAAGAGATTAATGTTGATGTTCGCGTTGTGTGTGCGACCCATCAGAACCTGAAGGCACTCATCAGTGAAAAACAGTTTCGCGAAGACCTCTATTACAGACTCGCTGAAATCGTGGTCAATATTCCCCCTTTGCGTGCCAGAATTGGTGATCCTGCTCTTTTAGCGCACGCCTTTGTTCGCCGGTTTGTGCAGGAACAAAACAGGTCATCCCTGACCCTCAGTCAAGAGGCTATCAGGGCGATCGAATTACACCCTTGGCCTGGCAATATTCGAGAACTTGAAAACAGCATCAAGCGCGCTACGATCATGGCCGACGGCCCCCAGATCACCAGCGAGGATATTGGTTTAAAGTCTGATACCTCGAATGACACCAACGCTTCTTTCGATTTGCGTGTGATTCGTGATAATGCAGAAAAAACGGCCATCATTACCGCTTTGGGCCGCGTCAACGGTAATGTGTTGAAGGCCGCAGAATTGCTTGGCGTGAGCCGTCCCACGCTTTATGATCTGATGTATCGCTTAGGTTTGAAATAGTTTTTTTGTCCATCCATTGCAAGGTACACCATGACACCTCTACGTTCTCTCACTGCCCTCGTCTTGGCATCACTGCTCTTGTCTGCCTGCGGCGACAAGCCAGAGACATTGATCAGTTCAGCCAAAGATTATTTGGCCAAGCATGACAGCAAGGCTGCGGTCATCCAGATTAAAAATGCGCTGCAACAACAGCCGGATATGCCTGAGGGGCGTTTTTTGTTTGGTCGTGCCTTGCTGGAAGGTGGCGACCCTGTGGGTGCCGAGACCGAATTGCGCAAGGCACTCCAACTCAAATACTCGCCAGACTCGGTGACACCACTGCTGGCGAGCGCCATGCTGAGGCAAGGCAAGGCCAAGCCATTGACGGACGAATTTGGCAAGACTGAAGTGACGGATATGGCAGCCAAAGCCAGCTTCATGACTTCGCTGGCATCGGCGTACACCATGCAGGGGCAGTTCGATCCAGCGCAAGTTGCTTTGACAGCCGCTTTGACAGCAGACCCCGGCTATATACCCGCCAAAATTGTCTTGGCCAGAAACAAAGCGACACAGCGCGATTTCGATGGTGCCATGACAGTGACCGAAGATGTTATTGTCAAAGAACCTAAAAACACCGAAGCCTGGAAGCTTAAAGGCGATATCTTGCGTTACGCCAAAAATCAGCCCGTCGAAGCCTTGGCAGCGTACCGTAAGACCGTTGAATTCCAACCCGATTTTCTGGAAGGTCACGTTGCCGTCATCACACTTTTGCTGCAACAAAACAATTTGCCAGAGGCGGAAAAGCAAGTTGAGCAATTGAACAAACTCAACCCCAACCATCCGCAAACCAAGTACTTTCAAGCCCACCTAGCGTACCAAAAAAAGGATCTCAAAAAAGCGCGTGAACTGATGCAACAGGTGCTCAGGTCGATACCCGACCATCCGCAAGTTTTGCAGTTGGCAGGCGTTATTGAGTTGCAACTTAATTTCCCCGTGCAGGCCGAGGTGTATTTAAACAAAGCCTTGCACCTTGACCCAAACTTGGCGTTGGCGCGGCGCATGTTGGTGATGATTTATCAGCGATCTGGGCAAGCCGCCAAGGCCATGGCCACATTGACTCCGGGTTTGAACCGTGACAACATTGACCCCGCTCTGTTTGCCATCGCCGGCGAGGTTTATTTGCAAAATAACGATGTTCAAAAGGCGGAAGAATATTTCACAAAAGCCAACCAGCAATATCCTAAAAATGTGAGGAATCGGACGGCTTTGGCCATCACACACCTCGTCGGTGGTCAAGGCGATGCGGCTTTTGGGGAACTGCAAGACATAGCAGCCTCAGACACCGGAACCACCGCAGACATGGCTCTCATCAGTGTTCACTTGCGCCGCAACGAATTTGACAAGGCACTGAAAGCCATCGACGCGCTTGAAAAAAAGCAACCCGACAAGCCATTGGCAGCCAACTTGCGCGGCAGGGTGTTGATGGGAATGCGTGACGTTCCTGGCGCCAGAAAGAGTTTTGAGCGAGCCTTGGTGATTGACCCTGTGTTCTTTCCGGCTGTTGCCAGCTTGGCAGGTCTGGACATGGTGGATAAAAAACCGCAAGAGGCCAAAAAACGCTTTGAGTCTGTCCTTGCCAAAGACCCCAAACATGCTCAGGCACTCCTTGCCCTGGCTGAACTGGCCGCCAGAACAGGTGCGGCCAAAGACGAAGTGGCCAAACTGATCGGCAATGCCGTGAGCGCCAACCCGACTGAGGCCGCACCACGGTTGTTGCTCATAGATTTTCATCTGCGCAACAAAGACCCCAAAAAGGCACTGTCTGTGGCACAAGAGGCCGTTTCCTCTATGCCTGACAGCCTCGAAATTTTGGATGCACTCGGTCGTACACAACAGGCTTCAGGTGACTTGAACCAGGCCATGACCACCTACAGCAAGCTGGCAGCCCTGCAGCCCCTGTCCCCGCAACCCCACATGCGACTGGCCGACATCCAGATGGCCGCCAAAAACAAAACCGCAGCAGCAGCCAGCCTGCGAAAAGCGCTTGAAATCAAGCCTGACCTGAAACAGGCGCAACGCGGTGTCATCATGCTTGACGTCGATGCCAAAGACATCCCCGGTGCTTTGAAAACCGCCATCACCATGCAGACGCAAAGTCCCAAAGAAGCCATTGGCTATGTGTTTGAAGGTGACATCCATGCCTCTCAAAAAGACTGGGATCGTGCTGCCACTGCGTACCGCAACGGTATTAAACAAGTGAGTTCCCCAGAGCTGGCAATCAAATTGCACTCGGTGCTGCTGGCTGCCAGCAAAGCGGCAGAGGCTGAACGGTTTGCAGCGACCTGGCAAAAAGACAACCCCAAAGATGCCGCCTTTGTGATGTACCTGGGCGACGGTGCGATTGCGCGCAAAGACTATGCGACTGCCGAAAAACTTTACACATCTGTAACCAAGCTGCAATCCAACAATGCCGTGGCTTATAACAACCTAGCCTGGGTGACTGCGCGGCTTGGCAAGGAGGGTGCCATTGGTTTTGCAGAAAAAGCCAACGCACTGGCACCCAACCAGCCGGCCTTGATGGATACGTTGGCTGTGCTGCTGTCTGACAAGGGGGACTATGCCAAGGCTGTTGAACTGCAAGCTAAAGTTTTGGCTTTACAACCTCAAAACCCTGTGTTTAAACTGAATTTGGCTAAAATTTACATCAAGGGTGGGAAGAAAGACTTAGCTAGGAAAGAACTGGATGAACTGGCTAAACTGGGGGATAAGTTTGGGGGGCAGAAAGAGGTGGGTGAGTTGTTGAAGGGGTTGTAGTTCAAGGGCTACTGTATGGCTTTGACTGTCGATAATTTTTACAAATACAAAAATCTCATTCTTTAATTTTACAAAAAATCAAATTATTCAATGTATTACAATATATGGTACGAAATTTGCTCTACTTACTACAATTGAGGTACGTATTATGAATAAGACATCATCTGAATCTTTACAACAGACTGTAAAGACTGATCCGCCCAGTGGTATTGCACGTCGTCGTATTTTGCGCGCTGGTTTGGCGGCTCCTGTGGTTCTGGTGGTCAGTGGGCGTTCTGCGATGGCGGGCACATGCCTCAAAGGTTTGTCGCCATTGGCGTGGAATTCATTGGCACCTGGTGGGACCAACTGCAACTTAGTGTCACATACCGTTGATATACACACGTTGGGCAAATCGCCTGGTTATTGGACACCAAACGGAAGTCTTTACCATCAAAATCAATCCGCGACATTTCAAGGACCGTGGCCTGACGGTATTGCCCCGTTTACAACAATCACCTTCCCCACTCCACATGGTAGTAAGATTGTGACATGGGAAATGACGAAGTGGAATACATACAAGGGTCTTCCATTGGACAATCCTGCATGGAATGATACTGGAACAAAATTCAATACCTTTTTTACGGGATCATTGGACACAAGAAGTTTCAGTCAAATTTTGATTGCTGATACCGCTGCTAAAGGGTTGCATTGGCATTTGTGTGCAGCTTATCTCAATGCTCTCGCCTTTCCTGGAACCTATGCGATGTCTCTCCAAGAAGTATTGAATGCTTACTCTTGGAAAATTGGCAGTCAAACTTTGACGACCGAGCAAGCAGTTAAAGATTTTCTAGACCAAACTTGGGGTTAGTGGATTTCTCAGTTTCATGGTGTTGGCGTGACTTGGATAGATGTTATTGAAGATGTTATCTGTGCTAGGTTTTCTGGCGAACAAGAGGCAGTTTTGTGGATTCCATGTTCAGGTGATGTCCTTCGTTGTTCTGCCATGGACTGGAACGACCTCAAGGAGTGTCCATCCGATTCTCACTCTAAATTGAAAAGTACTTTACTTTTGCTTGGTTCTCACATTGCGTAACTTGGTTTCGTTCCGTCGGTATTTGCCCCGACAATGAAGCCATGAGTTCTATCCGTATCAGCGATCTTTCACAAGCCCAAGTTGAACAGGCCTTGCAGGGTGCTGGTTTTGGTTTGGAAGTCGCTTCGTTTCGTTGTCTGGTGCGCTCCAACACAGGCATGCTCTCGCAACCCCTTCGATTGCTGTACCGCGACTATTGTGCGGAACTTTCGCCGAGTGGTTTTTACGATTTCCGCATTCACCTTGACAAAACCCGATCTTACTTTTGGAATCAGTGGCAGGTTAAGTTTGACTGGGAAGGCAGCAGTGCTTTTCCCGCCTTGCCATTAGCGCATGCCCATCCCCTGTTTGAATGGGGCATGAACTGGTGTATTGCCACTGCCAGCGGTGTACACACAGTGATTCACTCGGCTGTTGTGGAACGAAATGGTTTGGCGTTGGTACTACCAGGATCGCCTGGGTCCGGTAAAAGTACGCTGTGCGCTGCGCTTGCATTGGGAGATTGGCGTTTGCTGTCGGACGAATTAACCATCGTGTCGCAGTCGGATGGCCGGGTTCAGTCGGTGCCTCGCCCCATCAGTCTTAAAAACAAGTCCATTGATCTGATCAAAACATACAGGCCGCAGGCAGACATCACGATGCCAGTGACAGATACCCACAAAGGTTCAATTGCCTATGCAAGACCCCCCAAAAGCGCTGTGGCCGCAAGTCATCAGCCTGTTCCCATCGGATTTATCGTATTTCCAAAATTCATAGCTGATGCGCAACTTGACTTTGAGCCGCTGTCACGAGCCGAAGCTTTGACCGAGTTGATGGAGAACACATTCAATGTAGGCTTGCTGGGAGCTGAAGGATTTACAGCTCTAGCGAACGCGATTGCAGATGCCAAATGTTATGCCGTTGAATACGGTGACTTGGATTCCATCATTCAATGGGTGAATACAAATTGCCGACCAGCCCACTGATTTCATTATTACGAACGCCCCAGTGTGTTGTAGAGTTTGCGGATTCGCACTGGAACGAGATTGTTGAACAAGGTCGTAAAACACAGTTGTTAGGACAACTTGCAGCGCGATTACAAGCATCGGGATGTTTCGAGAAAGTTCCATCAGCCGTTCGTCGGCATCTTGTGCTCGCCGATCTGACAGCACGGCGACGCAGCGAAGCAGCTTTTTGGGAGATTGGCGGCATACGCAGGGCGATTGATTCGTCTATTCCAGTGGTGATTCTTAAGGGATGCGCCTATGCTGCTGCCAACGATGCCAACGCAAGCGGGCGAATTTTTTCGGATGTCGATGTGATGGTTCGTCGCAAAGACTTGCCAACTGTCGAATCTGCCTTGATCAGCGTTGGCTGGAAGCCCAGCCGGGTCAATGCTTACGACAGCGCCTATTACCGCGACTGGATGCACGAAGTCCCGCCCATGGAACACGTTCGTCGCCACACGGTGGTCGATCTGCACCACGCCATCAACCCGCCAGTATCGCGTTATTACATTGACCCTGAACAACTGTTTGCATGTTTGGTGGAGGTGATGCCCGGTATTTTTGTGTTGTCCGTGCAAGACAGAATCATTCATTGCGCTCTGCATTTACTCCAAGAGGGCGAAACCAAAAAACTGATTCGTGAACTTTACGATTTGCATTTGCTGCTAAATCAACACTGCGATTCTTCCGAACGCATCCAACAGCTTGAAGATCGCGCCGATGTCTTGAAAGTGGGTGGGTTGCTCAGAACGGCAGTAGGTGCCGCTCAAACTTTGTTTTCTGAAAATCCTGGGCATCATCACACGCGCTGGCTACAAGGCTGCGTGGAGCGTGCTGCACACGTGGACAACAAAAACACATTGTTGGGTGAATTGTCGGGGCTTGCCATTCTGGCGCATTCACACTGGATGAAGATGCCCATGAAGCTATTGGTACCGCATTTAGCACGAAAAACCTGGCTCAAGTGGTTCCCAGAAAAAAATTGATATAGGGATGTATGGTCATCTGACGGGGTCATTTCACCACGACGGATCTGCGCAATTAACTATTGAAATAATAGCTATCTACGCAGTCCCCATAAGGGATAGAGGCCAAAAAGCCAACAAAAAAGCATACCATATGTTGGATGACATGACATCCAATTAGACATGTATCCTGGATACATAAGATATGAATGATACATATCTTATGATATGTATGATATGAACGATCAAACAGTACGCAGTGATGCCTGAGTCGTCGCTGCAACGCTGGGTAAACCCCCGTTTGTTTTGTAAGCCACTGGTGTGACCTTGCGACAAAACGATCCGAGTTGTCAAACTGACATGTCGTATTAGCTATTGAATTTATAGCTAACTACACAGTCCCCATAAGGGCTGGAGGCCAAAAACGCATCAAAACTGGCTATGTGCCCCATCAAATTTAAAGTTGTGAATGTTCAACCGTTTCATCCATGCCAGCAAACGTCATGAAGGGTTGGCATCCTTATGAAGAGATTGAAATAATTCCATTGAGTTCTGAGCAAGCCGCCTCAAGGATGTCTAAGGGAACTTGTTTCCATGGGTGAGGACGCGCGCCGCGATCACGCCATGCAAAAGATTTGGGCTGATGGGCTAAAACGTAACAGACTTCGCCCCTGGGCGACTTGAATCGAACGGCAAATGGGTTGGTATCGTTGGCTGGTGCATGAGTCATCAAAAGCCCAATGACCAACTGGGTTCGTTCGTTGAATGCCTTGGGTGACAGTACCATCATGGGGTGTTCGTCTTTCATCTCGCTGCCAACCTGGGGGCAGAAGTTAATCCAGATCATGTCGCGTCGGTCAGGCACCCACAAAGGGCTTGGTGTTGCCATCAAAACACCTCAGCGCCAACGCGCCCGGTGGCCATGACCTCGCCACCATGGATATCTGGATCAAATTGTTTAAGTTTTTGCTCCAATGTCAATGTAGGTTGACCTACAGCACGCAAAAAAATGCCACCTTCAACCACTTCAACTTTGATGACGAGTCCGCGTGCAAATTTTGCTGCTTTGGCAATGGGGGCTGTAATCCGAACACCCAGTCCATTGCCCCATGCTTGAATCGTCTGGTCAACCGCGATGGTTGTTGTCATTGCCACTCCTTGTCTTGATGTATAGACAAGTATAAACATCTTTCTAAAGGATGTTTATCCATTAGACTTTATTGGAAACCCTCCTTTGATTTCTGTAAAATCAACAAGTTAGCAAAATCCAAGAATAGGTTTCGTAACCGTTTAGACCCCACCATCGTCATTCCCGCGAAGGCGGGAATCCAGACTGCCTTTGTACCTTGGTAAACCAACATGCACTGGATTCCCGCCTTCGCGGGAATGACGGCATTTGACATGAGGTCCAAACGGTTACTGCGTCATGACATCCCAAACCTGATGGCCCAATGCGGAACTTATTGCTGACCATATCCTGACCTCCGTGTGACCATGTATCCGGGTGCGATTCAACGTGATGTTGAGGCAGCAATGGTCACCTATAAAGCTACACGAACTTGAGTGAGTTTTTTGGTATAAGAAATCGGCCTCTAACGCCCGTCCCTCTTGCGTAGGAAGCTATTTTTTTGATAGTCAAATGGGCGAATTTATGCTCCCAACTTGTTTTCTTGTATATGGTCATGTTGGCTGCTTCACATCACCTTGCATTGCACCTTATGTATCCTGGATACATAAGATATGAATGATATGATATGATATGATATGTATCATTCATAACATAGCGATATGATGGACAGCACCATGGTTATGACCATGGCAAGCCGACGTTGGGTCAACGTTTTGCGTCAGTCCTATAGATATGCATCAAGGAATTCCATGCCAAATCGAATTTATTTAGTCGGAAGCGAAAAGGGCGGGGTGGGTAAGACCAGTCTGTCTTTCAACCTGGCTGTTTTGCGCGCCACGGCGGGCTATTCCGTGTTGCTGGTGGATGCAGACAAGCAAGCCAGCTCGGCCATGTGGGCATCCTTGCGCACGGAAGGTGGCTTTCTTCCCGCTTTGATTTGTGTTCAGAAGCAGGGAAAAATTGGCAGCGATTTACTTGGCTTGAAAGACAATTACGAAGTGATCGTCGATGCGGGTGGCGCAGACAGTGTTGAGCTACGCCAGGCGATTGCCGTCGCTGACCGATGGATCATCCCCGTTCGTGCGGGGCAGCTTGACCTTTTTTCCATTGCAAAAATGGCGCAACTGATGGAAGATGTCCATGAGCGAATCGGGCGCACACCGGACACATCGGTGGTATTGAACGCAGTGTCTCCCAGCACGCGTGAAGCTGAAGAAGCACGTGAAATGCTGTCTGACAATGTCAGAATGCCTGTGATGCAAGCCCAAATTGTCGATCGCGTCGCTATGCGACGGGCCGTGATGGCGGGATGTGGCATCACAGAACTGACAGGGAGAAACTACAACGATGTTGCTGCCGGTGAGATGATTGCCTTGTATGCCGAAGTTTTTGGGGATGTTTTTCATGTCAGTCGATAAGCCAAAACTGCGGGTGGCCCCGTCGGCCGCTGAACTGGCTGCAAAACAGGCGGCTGCGTTACAGCTTTTACAACTTGATGCGTGGACAGAAGAACCTTCCAACCCTCCATCGACCGGTTTGACTGCCACCATCACGCCAACGCTACAAAACACAGCAGAAGCACTTGAAACCCCGGCATCTCCAAAAACATCAACGAGGCCATGGATGACATTAGACGCAGCAAAGCCTCACCCTTATCATGTGGTTTGTTCTGAAGCCCTGTTTCAAAAAATGGATTTTGTTTGGAAACGAAACGGAAACAAGTCGTTGCGAGAATGGGTTTTAAACGTATTGGAAACAGAGGCCAACAACATGCTGAAGGAACTTGGTGAATAATGCATGCCCGATGGCCACGCTCACACTGGCAGCAGCCTTATCTGTCACCCCCGTCCATGCAGGTTTGCCAAGCACCATTGCACAAGTCAAGCCCGCCATTGCCATTGTGGGCACCTACAAGGCCACCAACAGCCCTCGGTTTACTTTAAGGGGAACAGGCTTTGTGGTGGCCAAAGACCAAGAGGACAAAGGCAATTTTGTTGTGACCAACGCCCACGTTCTCCCCCCCTCGGAAACAGCAGACCCGAATGCAGATTTGGTCGTGCAACTCAGGGCAGGAAGCCTTGGATTGCAAATGCGTACAGTCAAAGTGCTTGAAGTTGATGCACTGCATGATTTGGCACTTTTGCGTTTTGAAGGGCCACCGGTCGCGTCTTTCAAGGTGCGTGATTCAGGGAATGTTCAAGAAGGACAATCGATGGCTTTTATGGGTTTTCCCATTGGGGGTGCTCTTGGGTTTTCGCCGGTCACACACCGTGCCACTGTGTCATCCATTACCACCGCAGCACTGCCAACACCCACCGCCAAACAACTCAACGCCAAAGCCATCCGTAACCTGCGTGGTGAAGGTACGTTCAATATTTTTCAACTCGATGGAACAGCCTACCCCGGCAACAGTGGCGGTCCTTTATTTGACCCCGACAATGGTGACGTGTTGGGGGTGGTCAATATGGTGTTGCTCAAAGGATCCCACGAGTCTGCCTTAACCCAGCCCTCTGGCATCAGCTACGCCATTCCCTCCAGATTTGTGCTCGATTTATTGAACAGACACCAGGGATTGGCTCAGCCATAGCCCGTTGAACGGTACATCCATGAACTGGCACGAACGGGCACTCTCAGTCTTGCGGGGCAGTCGGGTATTTGGCTCTCTGGATGAGTCTGTGCTCATTGATCTTGCGAATTTACTGGATTTCCAGAAGGTTCACGGCGGCACTTTGGTGCTCAAACAAGGGGATGATTCTGACAGCATGCTTTTTGTGATCAGCGGGGTGCTGCGTGTTTCACGACGTGATGCAGATGGTACGTTGAATTTGTACAACGAAGTTCGATCAGGCCAAAGCGTTGGTGAAATAGGCTTGATCCTGCAACAGCCACGCACAGCGGATGTCACGGCAATTAAAGACTCGTCTTTGGCCATTTTGAGTCGTAGCAGTTACGAAGCCTTGTTATTGCGCTATCCCCTGGTATTGAACAAGACTTTTATTCGGGTCGTTTATGACTTTTGCAACCGTGGCTCTCATGTCATACCCGACCACTACGCGCAATCTTTTGTCGTTATGGGACTGCACCCTGGTTCGGGGTGTTCAGATGTGAGCAGAAGTTTGGTACAAGCACTGTCTCAACGTGGAAAAGTGCATCATTTTCGACCTCAATATGGTGCGGACGGCATCACTCCTGTGATGAAGGTGGCGCTGGATTCCGATCGCCATGACAATATGGATGAGAAATTCGATTTTTTGGTTTATGAAGCCGATGATTCTCTTTCTTCATGGACCAGACTCGCTTTTCGTCAGGCTGACCAAGTGGTTTTTGTGGCCGTCGCTGGGTCGTCACCTCTGCGGGGTGAGATGGAAAAACTTTTCACAGAAGATCCCGGTTTTTCAATGAAGCGCAAGCACCTGGTGTTGCTGCATCCAAGCAGTGTTCCCCTGCCGCAAGGCGTGGCCCTCTGGCGGGGTATGCGTGAGTTTGAACGTATTTACCCTTTGCGGCATCAGCACCCGGGTGATTTTTCACGGTTGGCCAGATTTTTAACGGGCACTGCGGTGGGAGTGGTCTTGGGTGGTGGTGGCGCACGTGGGTTTGCACATGTGGGAGTTTTGCAGGCGTTGCAGGGGGCCGGCATTCCTGTTGATCTGGTCGGTGGCAACAGCATGGGTGCTTTGATCGGCGCGCAGTATGCCAGCGGCGTGCCTTTGGATGACATTGTGACCCAGACACGCCAATTTGCCATGGGTGGCGAGCGTTTGACTGTGCCCCTGATTTCCCTGGTGTCCGGTCGGCGCGTGGAGCGCGACTTGAAACGTATGTTTGGCGATATGACGATAGACGACCTTTGGATTCCTTTTTTTGCATCAGCTTGCAATCTGACCCAAGGTGTGACCACCGTGCAAGACAGCGGCCTGCTGTGGCGTGTGGTTTTGGCCAGCAATTCGCCCGTTGGCCTTTTTCCGCCGGTGCCAAACCAGGGTGATTTACTCGTCGATGGTGCCATTTTGGACAATGTCCCTGTGAGTGCCATGCGCGTTCGGTTAGGTACACCACTGGAAAAACGCAAAGGCAATGGTATTGTGATTGCCATTGATGTCGATGTGCCTGAAGCGATGGGTGTGGACCCCCTTCTGACCCGACTTACACCCTGGCATAAACTGAAAGGGTTTGTGTTGCCGAACGCCCAATCATCGCCAGGTATCGCGTCGATTCTTTATTGTGCCGGTCACATTGGATGCGCCAACCAGCGCAGGAAAATCATAACCCAGGCCGACTATTACCTGATACCGCCGGTATCTGAATTTTCATTGATGAGCTACCGACGTGCCAACGAGATTTCCGAAGTCGGTTATCGTTACGCCCTTGATCATATGAAAAAATGGACTCTTCCCCTCACATCGTCATGACAGAACAACGTTTAAACCTTTCCACGAGCCAACGTGAGGTCTGGCTAGACCAGTGTGCCTGGCCTCAAAGTGCGCATCTCAACATTGGGGGCATCCTGTACTGTGTTGGTGCTTTGGATCTCGATCTATCTCAGAAAGCGCTGAGTCTTTTGGTTGCTGAGTGCGATACATTGCGTATGGTGCCTCAAGATGACGGTAGCCAAATCATGATCGATCATTTTGAACCCAATCTCGACATCGTAGATATAAAAGGACACGCTAATCACAAGGATTTCATTCACCAATGGGGACAAAACCGTATGCAGGAGCTTTTTGCGCTTGATGGGAAAACCCCTCCATGGCGGATGGCTGTACTGCATGTCAGCGATGAACCACAGGGACTTCATGGACTGGTGATCCAGTTCCACCACTTGGTGATGGACGGATGGGGAACCACTCTGGTGATCGGACGGTGGGGAGAAATTTATAGCGCACTGTATGGTGGCGTGGAGCCAGCGCCCAACATCCACCTGTCCTACGTAGATTTCATTCAAGAGTCCGACGAATATAAAAAATCAGAGGCATTTGCGCGTGATGCCGCCTTTTGGAATACCCAGTTTCCTATTCTTCCTGTACCACTGATTGAGCAGAGATATATCAGTGTTAGGTCATACCAACTACCTTCTTCCAGACTGGTAGTTCAGCCGCTGGCACGATCAAAATATACACGTCTAGAACAACACGCGGCTGGCCTGGGCTACAGCCCTTTTAACTATTTTTTGGCGGCTATCGCGCTGTACTATATCCGCATCACACAGGGAACCGAAGCGGTCATTGGTGTGCCCACACTTAATCGCGGTGGACGGCGCTTCAAAAACACGCCAGGCATGTTTGTTGGCGTTTTACCTCTGAAAATTCAGGCTGCTCCCAATATGACGGCAGCAGATATGCTGTCCCACTGCGCCACCGTTCTTCGTGGTGCCCTGCGCCATCCGCGTTATCCGCTAAGCGAAATTGGACGCACTTTGCAGGTGATTCGACATGGGCGTGGTACTTTGGTTGACATCCTTTTGTCATTTGAGCGGCAACATTACGATGCCCATTTTGGGGCAGCTCACCCAATTGATGCACGGCAATTGTTTTCTGGTATCGCCCGCTACCCACTTGGCGTGACTGTATGCGAATTTCATTCCGATCAGGATCTCGAACTGATTGTGGATGCCAGCAGCGCCTGTTTTGCCGCCGGCGAGGCCGAGCTTTTAGGGCACAGGCTCTGGCATTTGACGCAAACCCTGATGTCTCAACCCAAGACCATGGTGCAAGACATTGACATCTTGCCGCCTGAGGAACGCTGGGAACTGTTACACGGCATACAACAAAACACCGCGTGTCACCCAAAGACGCAGCCCTACATTGCGCTTTTTGAACATCAGGTTGCGTTGCGCCCAGAAGCCACTGCACTGGTTTGGGACGGTGGCATCATGAATTACGCCACCCTGAATGGGTGCGCATGCCAGTTGGCGCATCGCTTGCGACCGCTTGGTGCAGGGCGCGACAAACTGGTGGCGCTGGCCATTGAAAGATCGCCAGAGATGGTGATTGCCCTGCTGGCCATCGCCAAAGCTGGGGCTGCTTTTTTACCGCTCGATCCGGATGCTCCGGTAGAACGACTGACCGACATCGTGCAGCAAAGTGGGGCGGTGAGTTTATTGCTACAAGCCCCCCACCAGGATCGTCTGGCTTCCCTTCACCCTCAAAGCTTGATCATCGACTGGCGAGAACTGGCGGGCGCTACAGGGGGCTTGGCGGACGATTTGGTAAGCACTCAACCGTTGCCATCAGATTTGGCATACGTCTTGTTTACATCTGGCTCTACCGGCAAACCCAAAGGTGTGATGATCGAACATGCCACACTGTCGCGTCGCTTAGCGTGGTTGTCGCACGCCTATGGTGTAGATTGGCGTGATCGGTCAGCGCAGGCCACCCAAGTCACCTTTGATCCCTCCCTGATCGAGCTGTTTTTACCGTTGATTCATGGTGCCAGCGTGGCGTTGCCACCACCTGGAAGGCTTTTGCCAGAGTCGATCATGGCGTTTGCACAGCGCCATGAAGTCACCCTCATGGCGTTTGTTCCTTCCACACTGAGCCGTTTTCTGGATGCTAAAAACGCACCATTGAAACTGCGCGTCGCATGTTGTGGCGGTGAAGTTTTACCCCCTGACTTGGCCCAACGCTTTCTGACGCAAACCGATGCACGCCTGTACAACGTTTATGGTCCGACCGAGACCGCCATTTTTGCCACCGCCTGGGAGTGCCGCCCCAATTTTGTCGAATCTGTCTTGCCCATTGGCAGTGCCATTGACGACACCCGCATCTATGTACTCGATGACCATCTCAACCCCATGCCCATAGGCGTTGTGGGGGAAATTTTCATCGGCGGTACTGCCATTGCCAGGGGCTACCTGAACCGGCCTGACCTGGATCGTGGTGTTTTTCTTGAGGATCCATTTCAGCCTGGGGATCGCATGTACCGCACAGGGGACCGTGGCTGGTTGGGTGTTGAAGGCCAGTTGCACTTTACGGGTCGAATCGATCGCCAGATCAAGTTGCGGGGGTATCGCATTGAGCTGGGTGAAATTGAGGCCGTTTGCATGGCTGTTGATGGCATTCAGCAAGCGGCTGCCAAATTACTGGAACGCAACGGCAAGACCCAAATTCATGTCTGGGTGAGCGTGAGTCAAGAGGTGACGGCTGATGACTTGCAACGTGAATTGCGCCGGCGCTTGCCAGACTACATGATTCCCGGGGGTATCAGCATTTTGCCAACGATCGCTACCAGCAGTGTCGGAAAAATTAACTACGATGCCTTGCCAGAACCTGCCATCAACTTCAAACCAGACACCGCAAACACCTTTGAACACCGCACAATAACCCCGCTGGAAAAAGAAATTCTGGCGAGTTGGGAAAATGTGTTGGAGGCTCGCCCCATTCACGTGGATGACAATTTTTTTGACTTGGGCGGTGATTCACTGGCCGCTGTCAGCATCCTGAGTGATCTCGAAAAACGTTTGGGCCGCAAAGTCCCCATGTACTTGCTCACCGAGCATCCTACCGTCGAGCGTCTGGCATTGACCTTGGGCAAAGACATCCAACAGCCAGGGTTGATCACCCGTTTGTCAGACAATTCTGACAAACGCTGCCCCCCGATATATGTCGCTGCGTCCGGGCACGGAGATTTATGGCGTTTTCAGAATCTGGCACGTGCGCTAGGCCCTTCGTGTAATGTTTATATGCTGCAGCCCCCCATGGATCAAGCGGTGGGCAGTATCACAGAGCTGGCACAGCTCTACGCCAATGCGATTGCTGCGCAGGGATCTGTGCCAGGCTTTGTGGCAGGATTTTCGGTTGGCGGCATTGCGGCAATGGAAACCGCAAGATGGCTGTCACACAACGGCATCGCATTTCGCGGGCTTGTACTGCTAGACACCATCTATCCCAAAGCCGTGCTGGGTGGCACAACAGCTTGGCGTATCCTGGGCTGGCTGGTGCGTAACCTGCATGTGCAAGAACTCAGCATGAACGGCCGGCGTTTGGGGGCCATGTTCAACGATCCTGGTCTGGTAGGGCAAGTCATGGCCCTGCGTGACTACCATCCCACTGCATTTGACGGACCCACTTGGCTGATCAAGTCATCCGGATTGATGAGTTGGGAGCGGTGGTTCTTTCGTCCCTGGCGAAAACTTATCGCAGACCATTTGACAGAGCACAAAGTGCATGGCTTGCATGGTTCTATCTTCGAGACAGACAACGTTGATGAATTGGCCAGTATGCTGACCCAACTGTTCCGTCACGGCAAAAGTGTCTGATCATCCATCAGACCGTTTGCGTCATCGTCTGCGATGGCTGCTTATCAGCCTGCTGGTGTTGGTGGGTTTGGCTGTGGCCTGGAGTTGGTCGCCTTTGCGGGAATGGATTGATATCCATGTGATGGTGACCAGCCTGCAACACATAGGGCAAACTTTGGGACCAATGGCCGCAGTGGGTGGTTTTGCTCTGGCTGTCTCGTTGGCAATACCGCTGACTTTGATGACGCTGGTCACACTGGCCGCGTTTGGTCCGTGGGTCGGGTTTGCGTGCTCTTTGTTTGGTGCGTTGATAGGAGCGAGTCTGAGTTACGGCATAGGCTATTTTTTAGGGCGTGAAGTCTTGGAACGGATGGCGGGTGAGCGGGTTAATCTGATCAGTCGGCGACTGTCTAAGCGTGGCGTTTTAACCATCATTGTGGTTCGCATGGTGCCCATTGCGCCCTTTGCTATTGTCAATATGATCACTGGCGCATCTCATATCAGTCTGCGCGATGTGTTGCTGGGCACCGCCATTGGCATGACCCCAGGAACCTTGGTCATGATGGTTTTTTTGACATCCTTTCACCCTTGAAGGTACATTCAAAAGCGGAAGTGTCGAACTAATTTACAGTATGATTTAAAATTACTGAAAAACACATTAAAAAACAATGTAACATATTGATAGGTAAAGAATATTTTATATATCAATTGAATAGGCATGTTTTTTGCTTTACTTTGTATGATTTCTTGGTCAGTCTTTGACATCTGGGTCGCGCCGTCTTGGTTGGCTGTGTGTTGTTGTGATAATTTGTTAATATTGAGCATTATATTTACTTTATAAGTGATTGATTTACAATAGAAAATAAATGATAGATATTCAAAATATAAATATCGTAACTGCAGATATAGTGATTATGTATAGTATTACATCAAAACAAATGTTATGCTATTTACATAATTAATAAATTTTTAATCAATGGACTTTATTGGAAATCCTCCTTCGATTTATGTAAAATCAACAAGTGAGCAAAATCCAAGAATAGGTTTCCAATAAAGTCTAATCAACACATTAGTAACAAAGTTCGACAACATCCTAAGACTGGGTAGATACAAAGAGACATGAGTCAATATTATTTTAATATCTATCAATTACTTATTGATAGATTTCAATTAAAAGTTCTCTATATTTACGCAATTTTTTCAAAATTTCGTCTTTTTAAATTGCATTACTTTGTAACGTATTGATGTTTAAGTATTTTATAAAGACATATAGACGTTCGTAATTACAAACATGAATTGAGAAAGACATGAACAGCATCCAACCCCAAAATTTGGCATACGCTAGAAAGCACAAGCGTTCTGCCGAAAGATTAATGGCAGAGTTGCCCATTGAGATCAACGGCGCCTGTGGTACGACAAAAAATATCAGTGCGACGGGTGTTTATTTTGAAACAACCACGCCACAAGAACCAGGATCCAAGGTCAACTTTGCGGTAGAAGTCACCATTAACGACAAGAAAATAAAAATGGTTTGCTCGGGTTCTGTTATCAGGATAGATCGCAACAATGGCAAGGTTGGCATCGCTGTCCAGCTTGTCCACTCATTTTTCACAGACACGGTTGACACACAGGACTATTCAGAAGACACCTCTGAACTGATCACAGCCTCTTATTAGCCCGTTTCATCAAAAAGTTTACATAATGAAATCGATGGCTTTTGCCGTATGGCTGGGCGAGAGGAGGCGCAATAGCCTTAGCTATTGCAACGACGAACAACAACGCCAGGCAGGAAAAGACACGATCTCATGTAACACTTTTTGCGAAACGGACTGCTCACCAATATGAAAATATTGGTGACTGGAACTGCCGGCTTTATTGGCATGCCGGTTGCCTTGCGCCTTTTGGCCAATGGTCATCGTGTGGTAGGACTTGACAATCTCAACGACTATTACCAAGTGTCCCTCAAAGAAAGCAGGCTCAGTCAGCTCACGCCACACACCAATTTTCGATTCGTCAAAATGGACGTAGCAGATCGGACTGGCATGGCCGATGTGTTTTCTTGTGAAAAATTTGACAAAGTAGTTCATCTGGCTGCGCAAGCCGGTGTGCGCTACTCGCTGGAAAACCCATTGGCCTATGTCGATAGCAATCTGCTGGGTTTTGCCAATATTCTTGAGGGTTGCCGTCACACTCAAGTGCAGCACCTCGTCTATGCTTCCAGTTCCAGTGTTTATGGTGGCAACACCAAAATGCCGTTTTCTGAACACGACAACGTTGACCACCCTGTCAGTCTGTACGCAGCCACCAAAAAAGCCAATGAGCTGATGGCACACACCTACAGTCATTTGTACCGTCTTCCCACCACGGGTTTGCGCTTTTTTACAGTCTATGGCCCTTGGGGCAGGCCTGACATGGCTCCCTGGCTATTTACCCAGGCCATTCTGGCAGGGCAACCCATCGACGTGTTCAATCACGGCAACATGCGGCGCGACTTTACCTATATTGATGACATTGTGGAAGGTGTGGTGCGCGTTCTGGATCGCCCTGCCACACCCTATCCAAATGAAGATGTCGCACAAACTGACACTGCTACTCACCACACGCCCTATCGTATTTTCAATATTGGCAACCATGCGCCGGTGCCTCTGCTTGACTTTATAGGCTGCATTGAAAACGCACTGGGCCAAACTGCCAAAAAACGCTTTTTACCCATGCAGCCAGGTGATGTTGCTGCCACTTTTGCCAACACCGATGCATTGAACGATTGGGTTGGCTTTACGCCAGATACGCCCTTGCAAGAGGGTGTGAATCGTTTTGTGGGGTGGTATCTCAATTACCACCGGGGTGCGTTTCAAAGGTAACCGTTTAGATGGTATCGTCTCAGAGCCTGTGAAAAAATCAAAAAAATAACAAAAAGACTAGAAAAAGAGTAAAGTCTGATCATGTGTTGATGCCGATTCAAAATTGACCCAGGGTGGTTGGTGGTTTTTTTATTCACAACTGTGAATAGCCTCCAAATTTCTTATTATTTTCATGATGATCACCTTTATATACTGCCTTAAAATTAGGTAGTATGGATAAAATACCAGGGTCAATTTTCGGTCGGCATCAACACCGTTGGGCTCATTTCTGGGTGGAAATACGCAAGCCGTTCAGGCTCATACCTCATTGGACAAGGCTGCACTGGTTCAGTCGAATGGGATTTTGTTATGCTGTCATAGGTATCATAAAGAGTTCGTCCCAAGAGAGCTGCTTATCAAGAATTCCTAGTGCAACAGCTGGAACTTTTTTTGTAGTGAAATGAGTCCGTATGAAGTTATGTATCACCCAAAGAACGTCCAGTGTTCTTTGCAGTCCATTCTCATGTTTCGCGTATGTATTGGTACGTCGGCGAAAGGCTGAATTTCGACGGCGAAGAGAGCTATTAAAAGCTTCGCAGTGGTTGGCATGAATATCTGTGTTGTTAATATCTTGAACAGTTTGAGGATGTTCCAAATGTGGTGCTTGATATTTTGGACGTTTCGGACCTTTTTTATGAGCTTGAGAGCCTTTGTTTTTTATTCTGACTTTTACGCCTTTTATTAGTGTTTTGCGTGGCCTACCTTTTTTTCCAGTAAAAATAAGCTCATTGCATATCTCGAATAATATGTTGCCATAACGCCGCTCTCCGTCTGTGAGCAATGAGAGATCTTTCGTTCGAGTAACGAGTTTTGTCAGTGTTCTGAGAGCTTTTCTGAAAAGTTGTCGGTCTTTCTTTCCACACTGAAGCTCCCACAGGAAGCGGCTGGCTCTGTCCATGAGAACAACAGTCCATCCTGTAGACTCGTCAGGAGGCATGTTTTTACCAACCCGTGTATAGACTTCATCGCCCTCAATCATGAGTTTTAAAAAACTATGAACCAAAGCGTACAGGAGAAGGGCTTCCCACTTAAGGCGGGACAGAGATGGAGTCGCAAGCTGATTCAGATGAAGTCATCTGCCGGCGTTTGTTACTATTCGTTTCATGCAAAAAAAAACTCAAAAACAGAAGCAGTACGACACGCAAGTCATGCGCTTCTACGACAAATTGAGGCCAAAGGCAAGCAAAGTGTGAGGGCGCTGGGGAATCTCATTCATCG
>CAIYWD010000149.1 GCA_903929815.1 uncultured beta proteobacterium | reverse complement strand
TAGGCTAACCGTTCTCATTCCCCCCTTTGAAAAAGGGGGGTTAGGGGGAATTTGGATGTCGCACCCAAGCAAAGCCACATCACTTTGAAACGCACCCCATATCCTTAGATAACAAGCGGTCAACTGAGGAATTTAGGATAATAAGGCAATGAAATTCAATCCTCCTCTTCCATTGCTCTCTATATGGCGGCCTGTTATGGCCATGTTTTTCGTCATTACGTCGTCTAATTATCTGGTTCAATTTTCAATCAACGACTGGCTGACCTGGGGAGCCTTTACTTTTCCAGTGGCTTTTTTGGTCACTGACTTGACCAACCGTGCAGTTGGTGCCGATACGGCACGCGAAGTGGCTTGGGCAGGTTTTGGCTTTGCCTTAGTGATATCGCTGGCGCTATCACCCTGGCGCATTGCCGTAGCATCGGGTGTCGCTTTTATCGTGGGTCAGTTGCAAGATATTATGGCTTTTAACCGGCTGCGCGCTTTAACGTGGTGGAAAGCACCGTTGATTGGCTCCATGCTAGCATCTATAGTGGACACCGGCTTGTTTTTCTTTTTGGCGTTTGCGGGTTCAGACATGAACTGGCTGATGCTGGCTACAGGCGACTTGAGCATCAAATGGCTGATGGCCGCAGTTTTACTGGCACCTTACCGCATGATGTTGCCGCACCTGCAGCATTGGATAAGTCAAAGCATATAAGTTATTGATGCAGTAGTTGATCAAGAATCATAACTACTCAACACTCCTTGAGTAAATATCGAACTTGTTTAATATGTTTTTGATTTATAACAATAATTTAAAATTCCCTTAATAATGGAAATCTTTAAAAATCAATAGGTTAAACATCTAATCCCGACAGCCCGCTATGAATTATTGGGAAGGGCTTCTCTTGGGATGAACTCTTTACGATTCCCATGACAGCATAGCAAAATCCCATTCAACTGAACCAGTTTCAGCTTGGATTCCTCAGTTGACCGATTGTTCTCTTCACTAAGGATATGGTCAATAATAAGTTGTGCATTTGGCTCGTCAGATTTGGGCGCACTGCGTCGTTACAAATCGCTTATGTGGCTGGGCCACACTGCGCGATTTGCGCCTAGCATTGCATCCCAACTCTAACGGCCAAATGCGGGACTTATTGTTGACCATATCCTAAGCCCTTATGAAAATTGACATTTTTTACTTTGATGGAGTTCAACCCTGATCATGCTTTATCCCCAACATTTTGATGTAATTGTTGTCGGTGGCGGCCATGCTGGCACTGAAGCCGCCCTGGCCGCAGCCCGCATGGGCTGCACCACTCTGCTGCTGACACACTGCATCGAAACACTGGGGCAAATGAGCTGCAACCCCTCGATTGGCGGCATTGGCAAGGGACATTTGGTCAAGGAAGTCGATGCCATGGGCGGTGCCATGGCGGCTGCCACGGACGAGAGCGGCATTCAGTTTCGCATTTTGAATTCCAGCAAAGGCCATGCCGTTCGTGCTACTCGTGCCCAAGCTGACCGCATTTTGTACAAAGCTGCCATCCGTCATCGTCTTGAAAATCAACCCCATCTGTGGTTGTTTCAGCAAGCTGTGGATGACCTGATGATGCAAGGTGATCGCGTGGTAGGTGTTGTCACACAGATGGGCATTCAATTTCAATCTTCTACGGTGGTGCTGACATGCGGGACTTTTCTGAACGGCATCATTCATGTGGGATTGAAAAACTATGCAGCAGGCCGTGCCGGTGACCCTCCTGCTGTGGCTTTGAGTGAGCGACTTAAAGAATTGAACCTGCCCCAGGGCCGCTTGAAAACGGGCACGCCGCCACGTATTGATGGCCGATCCATTGACTTTACCCAATGCACACCGCAGCCAGGTGATGGAATGCCTGGGGGCATGAGTGCGGTGATGCCCGTATTTAGCATGATGGGACACCCCGATCAACACCCCCCTCAAATGCCCTGCTGGATCACCCACACCAACGAACGAACGCACGACATCATTCGCAGTGGCTTAGACCGCAGCCCTCTTTACACAGGCAAATTTGAAGGGGTGGGGCCACGCTACTGCCCCAGCATTGAAGACAAAATTCATCGCTTTGCTGATAAATCGAGCCACCAGATATTTTTAGAGCCAGAAGGTTTGACGACGAATGAGTATTACCCCAACGGTATCAGCACCAGTTTGCCATTCGATATTCAATACGCTTTGGTTCGCAGCGTACCCGGCCTGGAAAATGCCTGGCTTTTACGCAGTGGTTATGCCATCGAGTATGACTACTATGACCCCCAGCATCTCAAGCACACGTTGGAGACCCGCAGCATTTCAGGCTTGTTTTTTGCAGGTCAAATCAACGGCACCACGGGTTATGAAGAAGCTGCTGCACAAGGTCTGTTTGCGGGTGTTAACGCGGCCTTGCAATCGGGCGTCCAAAACAATTTTCTACAAGAATCATGGATTCCTGCACGTGATGAGGCCTATATGGGTGTGATGGTCGATGATTTGATCAGTAAAGGCGTGACCGAGCCTTACCGCATGTTTACCAGTCGGGCTGAATTTCGCCTGCAATTGCGTGAAGACAATGCCGATGCGCGTCTGACTGAAACAGGCAGACAACTCGGTGTTGTGGATGACGCGCGTTGGGATGCTTTTTGCCGCAAGCGTGATGCCATTGCGCTTGAAACAGAACGTCTGCGTTCTATCTGGGTCAACCCCAACACACTGGATACCTTGGAAGCCCAACGTGTTTTTGGTAAAGCGCTGGAGCATGAATACAGCCTGGCTGACTTGCTGCGCCGCCCGGGTGTTGAGTACGCAGCACTGATGTCATTGAACCATGGCATGTACGCAGCACCCCATCTGCCTGTGAATGTTACGAATGATGTATGTGAAACACCCAACGCATCCACTGAGGCGATTTTTAACGCTGCCGTCATTGAGCAAATTGACATTTCGGCCAAGTACGCAGGCTACATTGACCGACAAAAAGACGATGTGCTGCGTGCCAGCCATTCCGAAACCCTGAAATTGCCACAAGATTTGGATTACATGCAGGTGTCAAGCCTGAGCATTGAAGCACGTCAAAAGCTCAATCACCACAAGCCAGAAACTCTGGGGCAGGCCTCACGTTTATCTGGCATTACACCTGCCACCATTTCCCTGCTCACCATTCATTTGAAAAAAATCAAGTTCAAGGACTTGAAAACGTCAGCGCTGATGACGCCATCATGAAAGTCAGTTTGGAAACGCAACTGCGCCAAGGTGCAGATGAAATGGGTTTGTCCTTGACAGATGTACAAGTTCACCATCTTCTGGCCTATCAGGCACTCATTGAAAAATGGACACAAGTCTATAACCTGACAGCGCTACGCAGTCCCGAAGACATACTGACACACCATGTACAAGACAGCTTGGCAGTGATAAAACCACTGGAGCATCAACTTGAACAGGCAGGCACAAATTTAACCCCGCTACGTTTACTGGATGCAGGATCAGGCGCGGGCTTGCCCGGTGTGGTGATTGCCATTTGCTGTCCACACATCACCGTGCATTGTGTGGACAGTGTTGCCAAAAAGGCAGCCTTCATTCAACAGGTGGCCATCACCCTGAAATTACCCAACTTGGCAGGCTTGCATGCTCGCGTTGAACATTTGACAGACACCTACCACGTGATTACTTCCCGAGCCTTTGCATCGCTGCCTGACTTGACAAACCTGACCCTGGCAGCACTGGCCGAGAATGGCATCTGGATGGCCATGAAGGGACAACATCCCACCGACGAATTGGCAGCGTTACCGGGCAGTATTCATGTGTTTCACACAGAGACACTGCAAGTGCCCGGACTTAAAGCAGATCGTTGCCTGGTTTGGATGAAACCATGATATTTGAATTGAGAATTGTTGATGGCAGGATTCGTCACAATAATGTAGCCGATACAATGACGCACGGTCTGGCGTGTCGCTGATCTGGTAAGGATATGGTCAACAATAAGTTGTGCATTCGGCCGTTAGAGTTGGGAGGCAATGCCAGGCGCAAATCGCGCAGTGTGGCCCAGCCATATAAGCGATTTGTAACGACGCAGTGCGCCCAAATCTGACGAGCCATAAGCACAACTTATTGTTGACCATATCCTCAATCAAGTCGTGTGTCTCAAACGCCAGTTTTCATTTTCAATCTTCGTGGCCATACAACGCCACTCCCCCCAAAGGATACAACATGGTCGTCATTCGACTCGCCCGTGGCGGTGCAAAAGCTCGTCCGTTTTTTAACATTGTGGTTGCAGACAAGCGCAACCGTCGAGACGGTCGCTTTATCGAACGTCTTGGTTTTTACAATCCTATTGCCACTGCCAATGAAGAATCTATTCGCATTGTTCAAGATCGCTTGACCTACTGGAGAAGTGTAGGTGCTCAGGCCTCGCCCACGGTAGAGCGTTTGGTCAAACAATTGGCAGCAAAAGCAGCCTGACGGCTGGTAGTTTGTTTCATCAAAAAGGGTTACATCATGAAATTTTGGGTTTTTTCTGTCTGGCTAGGCGAGAGGAGGCGCAATAGTCTTCGCTATTGCAACGACGAACAACAACGCCAAGCAGGAAAAGACACGATTTCATGTCACTATTTTGGTGAAACGGACGACTAGCCATGTTGCTCGGCTTAGAGACCACTGAACTACCAGAAGATGCTATTGAAGTCGGGCGCATTCAGAGTGCCTGGGGTATTAAAGGCTGGTTCAAAGTTTTCCCCTACAGCGCCCGCCCCGAGGCGCTTTTTTCTTCCAAACGCTGGTTCTTAATACCTGCTGAAAAAGGTAAAAAGGATTTTGATGGCGTTGGAAAATTAAAAATCAGGGAAGCCAAAACTCATTCTGACGGGGTGGTAGCTTGTGCGCATGAGGTGGATGACCGAAGCGCTGCCGATGCGTTGCAGGGGATGCGCATTTTCATTGCCAGGTCAAGTTTTCCAACAGCCCAGAAAGACGAGTTTTACTGGGTTGATTTGATGGGGCTAGATGTCATCAACCGCGAAGGCCTGCTACTGGGACATGTGAGTGACTTGTTATCCACCGGCCCGCAAACAGTTTTGGTCATTGACCGTGACGGTCACATTGCACAGCGGCTGATTCCTTTTGTCAGTACTTATGTGGACGACGTTGATTTGAACAAGCGGCAAATTCTGGTGGATTGGCAGCCAGATTATTGAGTACGGCATCATGCAGTTTGATGTTGTCACTTTGTTTCCTGAATTATTTACCCCATTTTTATGCACAGGTGTGACACGACGGGCTTTTGAATCAGGCCAAGTCAAGGTGTGCTTCAGCAACCCGCGGGACCATGCATCTGGCCATTACCGCCGCGTCGATGACCGTGCGTATGGGGGTGGGCCAGGCATGGTCATGATGGCTGAACCCTTGTCACAATGCTTGTCTGCCATTCGCTTACAACGAGCGGATGCTGCGCCTGTGGTGTTGTTTTCGCCTGTCGGTCAGCCTTTGACACATTCAGTGGTGACACGTTTTGCTGCCAGCGCGGGGGCTATTTTGCTATGTGGACGATATGAAGGCATTGATCAGCGGTTGATTGATGCTGAGGTGACAGAGCAAATCAGCTTGGGAGATTTTGTCTTGTCAGGGGGCGAAATTGCCGCCATGGCTTTTCTGGATGCCGTTGCACGTTTGCAGCCTGGTGTCTTGAACGATGCCAACAGTCACGCACAAGATAGCTTTAACCCAGCCCTGGATGGCCTGCTGGACTGCCCACATTACACGCGACCAAAAATCTGGAACAACAAAGTCGTGCCAGATGTATTGATGTCGGGTCACCACGAATACATCGAATGTTGGCGGCGCGAGCAGCGTTTGGCACTCACCACCCAATGGCGTCCCGATCTGATAGCGCAAAGTGCGATTCAAACGGATGTGTCAATAATCAGCCCTCCAAAGAAAGTTCGATAGTTAATTATGTAAGCTGTTGATTTATATAGTTACTCAAGCCAATTGAGCCACCACAAATTGAAAATTGATTTTCCCAAGGACCTGCCCGTCAGCGCACGGCGCGACGAGATCATGGCTGCTATTGCTGCGCACCAGGTTGTCATCGTCTGCGGTGAAACTGGTTCAGGCAAAACCACCCAGTTGCCCAAAATGGCGCTCGCCATGGGGCGCGGTCGGCTTAACTATCCCTTGGCCAACCCCGATGGCACAAAGGCCAAGCCGGGCAAGCTCATCGGACACACCCAGCCTCGCCGCATTGCTGCTTCGAGCGTTTCCAAACGCATTGCCCAGGAACTCGGCACCACGCCCGGCGATGTGGTCGGCTACAAAGTGCGTTTTCAGGACAGACTGGGCAAAGAGGCTTCCATCAAACTGATGACCGACGGCATTTTGTTGGCCGAAACGCAAACCGACCCGCTGCTCAAAGCCTACGACACCCTCATCATTGACGAGGCCCACGAGCGGTCTTTGAACATTGATTTTTTGCTGGGCTATTTGAAGCAGATATTGCCGCGTCGCCCTGATTTGAAGGTGATCGTCACTTCGGCCACCATTGATGCCAATCGCTTTGCCGAGCACTTTGCGCATCACAAGCAACCCGCTCCCATCATCACGGTCAGTGGGCGCATGTTTCCGGTTGAGCAGCGCTATCGCCCTTTTGAAGAAGCGCGCGACTATGACCTGAACAACGCCATTGCCGATGCGGTGGATGAACTGTGGCGCGATGTTCACAACAGTGGCGATATTCTGGTTTTTCTGCCGGGCGAGCGAGAAATCCGCGATGCCGCCGATCATTTGCGAGGCCATTTAAGCCACCAGGCGGTTTTTCGCAATGCGGAAGTGCTGCCCCTGTTTGCCCGATTAAGCCAAGCCGAACAAGACCGAATTTTTGATACCCACAGCAACCGGCGCATTGTTCTGACCACCAATGTGGCAGAAACGTCACTCACCGTTCCAGGCATCAAATACGTCATCGACGCAGGCACAGCGCGCATGAAGCGCTACAGTTTCAGAAGTAAAGTAGAGCAATTGCTGATTGAGCCTATCAGCCAGGCCGCCGCCAACCAGCGCGCTGGCCGATGCGGTCGGGTGGCCAACGGCATCTGCATTCGGCTGTATGACGAAGCCGATTTCAACGGTCGCACGCCCTTCACCGACCCCGAAATCGTCCGCAGTTCACTCGCCGGTGTCATTTTGCGAATGAAGTCGCTCCACTTAGGCAGCGTGGAAGATTTCCCCTTTATCGAAAAACCATCAGGCCGCGCCATCGCCGACGGCTACCAATTGCTTAGTGAACTTGGCGCTGTGAACGATGCCAATGACCTGACCACCATAGGCCACGAACTTGCCAAACTGCCGCTTGACCCGCGCGTCGGACGAATGATTCTGGAGGCGCGCTCACGTCAGGCCCTAGATGAAGTGCTGGTGATAGCCAGCGCTTTGAGCGTTCAGGATGTCAGGGACCGCCCCCTGCAAGCCCAACAACAAGCCGACCAGGCGCACGCCAAATTTGACGATGAAAAAAGTGAATTCAGCGGGTATCTGCGCCTGTGGAAATGGCTAGAGTCAAGCCGAGGGGGTGAGGGGCAACACCGACTCAGCCACCGCCAACACGAACAACTGCTGCGTCAAAATTTCATCAGCCTGCGCCGTGTGCGCGAATGGCGGGACATTCACAGCCAACTGCTCATCGTAGTGACCGAACACCAATGGCGCATCAACACCACGCCGGCCAGTTACGAACAACTGCACATCTCGATGCTGGCGGGCTTGCTGGGCAATATTGGCTGCAAGGTGGAAACCGACGGTGCAAGCGGTGAATACCTGGGCGCTCGCAGCATCAAGTTTTATCCCCACCCGGGTGCGCATTTGGTCAAAAAGCCTGGAAAATGGATTGTGGCAGCCGAACTGGTTGAAACCACACGCCTTTTTGGCAGGGGCATCGCCGCCATCGAACCCCAGTGGATTGAGCAAGTCGGCGGGCATCTGTTAAAGAAGCAACTCCTTGATCCGCATTGGGAAAAAAAAGCTGCCGAAGTGAACGCCATGGAGCGCGCCACACTGTACGGCATTGTTGTCTATAGCGGGCGGCGGGTGAATTACAGCCGCGTGGATCCGGTCAGTGCGCGTGAAATTTTTATCCGCGAGGCCTTGGTGGGGGCGCAGTGGGACACCAAACTGCCTTTTTTGGCAGCCAACCAAAAGCTTATCCAACAGGTAGAAGACCTGGAACACAAAGCCAGAAGGCAGGATGTGCTGGTCGATGATGAACTGATCTATGCGTTTTATGACCAACAATTGTCCGCCGACGTGTGCAGTGGATTCACGTTTGAAGCCTGGTATCGCGAAGCAGTGCGCATCAATCCCAAGCTGTTGCTATTGACCCGTGAAGAGTTGATGCGCCACGAAGCCGCAGGCATTACCAGCCACTCTTTTCCCAAGATCATCCGACTCGGTGGAGTGGACTGCACCACTACCTATCTGCACGAGCCAGGCCACGCCAAAGACGGACTGACCGTGACCGTTCCCATTTTTGTACTGAACCAGGTCAATGAAGAACGCTGCGAATGGCTGGTGCCGGGTATGTTGAAAGACAAAATTCAGGCGCTCCTAAAAACCCTGCACCAGAGGCCACGCTCCCGACTGGTGCCCTTGCCCGAAACCGCCAGCACCATGGCGACCCAGCTTAACGAACCTGCACTGTTTGGTCATGGATCGCTCGTCGATGCGCTACTGAAACTGGTTCGACTGGCAACCACCGTCGATGTGGTGCGTGCCGACATCAAAGTCGATATGCTCAGTCCGCACTTCTTTATGAACTTCAGAGTGGTCGATGAACATGGCCGCCAACTGGGAACAGGGCGAAACCTGGGCGCATTGAAGGCCGAACTGGGCACACAGGCCAGAGGGGCATTTCAGGCACTGGCAGCCTTGAAGCTGGGGCGGTCGGATTCTGATCAAGAAAAACAGGCTGTAACGCACGTCCAGCATACGTTAGTAGCTACTAAAAATGAAGCACTTGATCCTCAGACAGGTTCTGTTAAATCAACCACTCAGCAGCCCCAAAAAAATACATCAAATCGGCCTGTAACGCCCGTGGATACTGCACAGTTAGCTATTAAAGTTGAAGCAACTACAACCCTTCGCCACACCGCCTGGACATTTGGAGACTTGCCCGAACTGCTGGAAATTCAAAAAGGCGCCATGACTCTCATCGGCTATCCGGCGCTGATTGACGCAGGCGACGCTGTCACGATAGAAGTCTTCGATGAACCCGACGCAGCCGCTACAAAACACCGCACTGGTCTGCGCCGACTCTTTGCCCTGCACATCAAAGACACCCTCAAACACCTTGAAAAAAACATCCCCGACCTGCAAAAAATGGCCGTCATCTTTATGCACATCGGCAAAGACAGCGGCAGTGGCGGCACGCTGGAAGAACTGCGAGAGCAAATCATCACCCTGGCCTTGAACCGTGCCTTTTTGCAAGAACCCCTGCCCACCGATGAATTTGCCTTTAAGCGTCGGGCAGATGAGGGACGAATGAGAATCACCTTGATTGCGACTGAAATTGCCCGCCTGACATTGACTATTTTGAATGAATATGCTACTGTCATTCGCAAAATAAAAGATACCAAAAATGCACCTGAGGCAGTGGCAGATATTACACAACAACTAGGCAGGTTAATGCCTAAAAC
>CAIYWD010000148.1 GCA_903929815.1 uncultured beta proteobacterium | reverse complement strand
GTTTAGACCCCACCATCGTCATTCCCGCGAAGGCGGGAATCCAGACTGCCTTTGTACCCTGGTAAACCAACATGCACTGGATTCCCGCCTTCGCGGGAATGACGGCATTTGACATGAGGTCTCAACGGTTACCAACCGTAAGTTGTGCATTTGGCTCGTCAGATTTGGGCGCACTGCGTCGTTACAAATCGCTTATGTGGCTAGGCCAGGATGGCGCTTCTACAAAGTGCCATTGGGAATTCCACGCGGATCAGGATTTCTGACGTTATTTCGTTGACGTTCCCAAGCGGTTCAGTTCGCGTTGAATGCCCGCGATGTCGCTTTCGTTGCGCACCAGGTTGGCTTTGATGACAGCCACACGATCCATATATTTTTGATGATTACGCGCTTCTTCTCCGCGTTTTTCAGGCGCTCCATCGTTGTACTCTCTTTTGAGTTCTTCCTGGCGGGCTTGTGCTTTTTGAAGTTCGGTCTGCAAAATTAAGCGGGCATCAGAGTCGCGTGATTTTTGCTGACCTACATCCAAACGGGGACTGCTGGACGCGCCGGCTGCACTTGGTTTAACCGCTTTAAAAACACGAGTGCCTTCCACGACGGTCACGTTGCCACTTTCCACTAACCTGCAGCCTTTGGTACGGGCATCAGGCTGTGTGTTGGTGTATTCGTTGCCACAGCGGTAAATTTGATCCTGTGCATAAACGTGTGCAACCATGGCACCCAACACGATCAGCACTATGCTCATTGATTTCATAAAAATGACATACTTTTTAACCATCTGTACTGAGTATAGGATATGACTAAAGTAAATATTTGGCCAACCCATGAACACTCAAGTAAAAAACTTTGGCACGGGTTCAATCTGGATTCCTCAGTAGCCTACGGGTACGTTTCAAAGTGATGTGGCTTTGCTTGGGTGCGACATCCAAATCCCCCCTTTTTCAAAGGGGGGAAAATGAGAACGGTTAGCCTATTTTGGCAAAGCGCTGTATTTGTCCCCCCTTTGAAAAAGGGGGGTTAGGGGGGATTTGGTTTTTGTATTTCTCCACATCAGTCAGAGTTAAAGATGCAATGCTAGGCGCAAATCACGCAGTGTGGCCTAGCCACATCAGCGATTTGTAACGACGCAGTGCGCCCAAATCTGACGAGCCAAATGCGGGACTTATTATTGACCATAGCCTTAGTATTGGCTCATGGGAGGATCGTCACCAGAATGGTGTCGGCCACCAGCGCATGCTTTGCGTTTGCGTTGCACATGGTAGGCAGTCAATACCTGGTGTGCCACGATGTCCAATGCTGGGTGTGCCACGCCTTCTTTGTCAGTCCATACCTTCGGTGTGAGCGTACCGGCCATTGATATCCCTTCGCCATCATCCAGTGCCATCAGTGTATGGCAAGTGTCGGCATCAAATGCAATGACGTTAACAAACACGCCATCACCCTCACCAGATGCACAGCGTACCTTTGCAGTGACAAATGAACTGCCATTCTTTCCGGTACGTTGCTGAGGTTCTCCGTAGATTTTGCCTGTTATCAGTCCGTCAATCATGAGTTCTCCTCAAAATTTTCCAAATCAGTGATGAATTTTTTCAAGTTTTTTGCAATGTCACGTTCGCCGCTGGCCAAAGCTATCGCATGTTGCGTTATCAACAAACTGCGGTACTCAGTACGATGAAATTCTTCACGTTCAAGTAAACTGTCTATTAACGCGCGAGCTTCGGGAATTTTTCCAGCGCGAACCAGGCAACGCGCAAGACCACAGCGTGCAAACAAATAGTCTGGCGCCATGGCGTGAGCTTGACGATATAAATCGGTGACTTCCGCATTTGAATACCTGAGACCTTCCTTGATGGCTGCCAGATTACTCAAGGCAGAAGGCTTCTCAGGGTACATTTTATGTAATTGTTTTGCCAAATCAAGAGCTTGTCTCAACTTTCCGCGATCGATCGTTTCGTGCATGAGCTTGTTTAATGCCGCACCTTCAGGTGGAAACGGACTGGGGTACGGCTCATCGGTGATGCGAAGGGTGTGTGAGTGAATTGTGCGTAATCCATCCATCAGCCAGACATCGGTGAGTTCAGAGGTACTTCTCAGCCCCTGCTCAGTCAGCCAATCCAAGATATCCGTTCGTGCTGAATCTGGCCCGTTTGAGTGTGTCAGGATCACTTTTATGCTCGCTAGTGCTGCACTATCGGATCGCTTCACACGCTGTTTGAGAACCGATAGTGCCATCATGCGAGTGGCAGCATCACCATAATCGACCGCACGGATAAGGTAGTCAGCGTGTGCGTCGCACTTTGCCAACACTTCGTCCCAACGCTTTTTTTGCTGGTGTCCTGCAATGTTGGAGAGAGCTACCAATTCTCTTGTCCACTCGATTGGAAACCACATGGAACTGTTACCCGGCAATTCACCCCCCGAGTCCTTCAACTTGACAAATGTTTCCCGAAGTCTGTCGATAACATTTTTCCAGTATGACGCATTTTTTGAATTATTCCAAGCCTGCAAAGCGGCCTTTTCATCGCCCAGGAATCGCAATGCAATAATTTGTGCAATGGCATCTTCTGCACGTCGTGGTTTTGTATGTTTGAGGGGGGCAGCAAAACCCATGCAGCGTTCCAGACCTTCTGCCCAGCAGCGCCAGCGCACAGCACAATCAAGAGCAAAGAGGTTGTTCGGGTCATCCTGCCAGTTGGCTTCAATGACCTTGCGAGCTTGTGACAAGTCACCTGATATGAACAGCGCGAGTGCAAGGTTATTGCGTGCTGAGGGATGATCTACAACTTGTATCACCGCAATTGCGGCTGTCGGATTGTCATCAGCTAGGTGCATTCGTGAAAGGTCGATCGCTTCAGCCTGTTCCAGGCTCAGTGTTCCAAGCGATGAGGCAATCATTTCAGGAAGTTGAAGATCACTACGATTTTCCAAAGCAGACAGACGCTGGAGAGCACAGTTAAAGATAGCTGCAAAACCCGCCGAACGGGCGCTTTCGCACAAGGCCTTGAGCGCTATCGTGCTTTGAGGTGTAGCACGATGCCACTCGTATGCATGGGCTGTGGCGAGCAGGTGGTTGCCACAGCGATCTTCAATATCCCAAGCCAAGCCCATGAGAGGATCGAAGTCGGGAAACGACTTACGCAGCGCATCCAGACGCTTGCGAGCTTGAATGGTCTCACCGTTATCTACCAAACGGCGCACCTCCGCGATTTGCCCGGCTCTGGGGGTATTGAGTGTTTGTAAAAGTTTTTTGCGGTGACTGGACTTGGACATTTCGTGGAAGTGTGTGGTGCTGGAACTGCCAACATTATCTCGCCAGGCAAGGTACGGATTTTGTCACAGTGCAGACTTTTTGGCTTCCCACTTAGGATATGGTCAATAATAAGTTCCGCATTGGGCAGTCAGAGTTAAAGATGCAATGCCAGGCACACATCGCGCGTAATCGTTTAGACCCCGCCATCGTCATTCTCGCGAAGGCGGGAATCCAGACTGACTTTTTGTATCCATGAAGACCAAAATACACTGGATTCTCGCCTTCGCGGGAATGACGACATCTGGGCCAGGGGTCTAAGGATATGGTCAACAATAAGTTGTGCATTTGGCCGTCAGAGTTAAAGATGCAATGCTAGGCGCAAATCGTGCGGTGTGGCCCAGCCACATAAGCGATTTGTAACGACGCAGTGCGCCCAAATCTGACGAGCCAAATGCACAACTTATTATTGAC
>CAIYWD010000147.1 GCA_903929815.1 uncultured beta proteobacterium | reverse complement strand
CACATAAGCGATTTGTAACGACGCAGTGCGCCCAAATCTAACGAGCCAAATGGGGAACTTATTACTGACCACATCCTTAGTGAAGATAATAAGCGGTCAACTGAGGAATCTAGGATAATTCTTCAACACGTCGTGGGGGGTAACTGTCCCAAGTCTGGCAGCCAGGGCATTGCCAAAAATGTCGTGAGGCCTCAAAACCGCAAGCTGCACAGCGGTAACGCAAAAGGGGTTGGGCCGCGTGTTCCAATGCACGTTGCACTTGGGGATGATATTGCTCATGCTCCAACTTTTCGTCAGCCATCCATTTGGTGGCAGCCACCAGCGATGGCGTTTGTTCAAGGTGGCGCACATACCATTCACGGTGAGCTTCTCCCTGACTGGCAGACAACAAAACAAGGGCATCAAGCACATCGAGCGATGGGTTTTGCGCGTAACTTGATTGCAAATGTGCCAGGGTTTGTGAAACTTTGTGCGCATGAAAAGCCATATCTGCCAGTGGGCGAGCGATAAGGGCGATGGCATCAGGGCAATTGTTGATGGCATCGACCAAAGTTTGCCAGGCGACATCCAACTGTCCGGCTTGCGCCTGCCATTGTGCCAAAGCCATCCAGGCGCGGGCAGCGTTGGGGGCGATGGAAATGGCGTTGCGCAAAAAGGATTGTGCGACCTCAAGCTGGCCCTGCGACACACCTGTGGCCGCTTGTTCGCACAGGTAATGCGCCAGTCTTTGGCTGAAATCACCTTGCCCTGCTTCTGACAAGATAGTTGCCATTTTGGCTGCCTGCACCCAATCACGGCTGCGCTCGTAAAGACCCAAAAGTGCCAACCATGCAGGCGTTTGAAACGAAGTGCCAACCAGTTGAAGAAGTGCAGCCTCAGCATGATCCAGTAAGCCGGCTTTCAGATAGTCCAGTGCCAGCGCATGCTGTGCCCGATGGCGGTCTGTCTGGTTCAAGTCAGCGCGTGAAAGCAAATGCTGATGAACCCGAACGGCGCGATCGTACTCGCCACGACGACGAAACAAGTTGCCTAAAGCAAAATGCAACTCAGTGGTATCGGGGTCATTTTGAACCGCTTCAATAAATGCGTCGATGGCCTCGTCTTGCTGTTCATTGAGCAAGTAGTTCAGACCCTTGAAATAGGCTTTGGGCGCTTCACGATTTTCCAGCCGAAGTTGGCGCAAATCAAACCGTGAGGCCCCCCACCCCAGCATGAACACCAAGGGCAATCCCCACAATACCCAAGCGAATTCAAATCCCATCGGTGTAACGAGGCAATTCAGCGCTGCTTGGGGCATCCTGAAGGGATGGCATGACGCTAGACACCTCAGGGCGGCGGCGTCTCCACCACCAGGGCATCATCCCCAGCACACCCACTGCTACACCCACACCAAAGGCAGCAAGCACAATCAGTACTTGGGGCGCACGCCATTGATAACCAAAGAGGAAATGAACGATGGTGTCTTGCTGATTGTTCAGAGCGAAGGCAAAAAGTGTAAAAAAAACAACTATTTGAAAAAACAATCGCACCATGCGCCAAATGAACTTCATGGGTGTTGTCCCTGACTGCCAATGGCGTGGTCAATCCAGATCGGCAGTGGCAGGCACAAGAGTACCTGTGGATTGGTTAACACCCCAACGCATGTCTTTGCCAGGCTTGAAATGCAGAACGCGTTTTTCGGGAACGGCAACGCTGTCACCATTGCGCGGGTTTCGACCCATGCGAGGGGCACGTCGCTTCACAGAAAAACTGCCAAAGCCACGAACTTCAATGCGCTGTCCAGACACCGCAGCGTCGTTAAGGACATCAAGCATCGCCAAAACAGCAAACTCAACATCGCATTTGTTCAGTTGAGGAAAACGGGAGGCCATAATTTCAATTAATTCTGAACGTGTCATACATTTATACAGACAGACCGAGTCCCCCCGATCCGTCTGCCCTTTACAAAAAAATTACTTGTCAGAGTGGTCAAGCTTGGCGCGCAACAAAGCGCCCAAGCTGGTAGTGCCGGCATTTTCACGTGCCGACTGTTGGCTCAAGGTGGCCATGGCTTCGTTTTGATCCGCAGCATCCTTGGCTTTGATAGACAACTGAATGTTGCGTGTTTTACGATCGACATTGACCACCACAGCAGTGATTTCATCGCCTTCCTTGAGGACGGTGCGGGCATCTTCCACGCGGTCGCGTGAAATTTCACCAGCGCGCAAGTAAGCTAAGACATCGCTACCCAAACTGATTTCAGCACCTTTGGCATCGACAGATTTAACCCGACCCGTGACCACAGACCCTTTTTCGTTCATGGTTGCAAAGGTGGTGAAGGGATCCGAGTCAAGCTGTTTAATGCCCAGGGAGATGCGTTCGCGATCAACATCCACAGCCAGCACAATGGCGTCAACCTCTTGACCCTTTTTGTACTCGCGCACAGCAACCTCGCCAGATTCGCTCCATGATAAGTCAGACAGGTGAACCAGGCCGTCGATACCTGCTGCCAAACCGACAAACACACCAAAGTCAGTGATGGACTTGACAGGGCCTTTGACACGGTCGCCGCGCTTGGTGTTTTGTGCAAATTCCTGCCAGGGGTTGGCTCTGCACTGTTTCATGCCCAGGCTGATGCGGCGTTTGTCTTCGTCAATTTCCAAAACCATGACTTCAACTTCGTCACCCAAAGCCACTATTTTGGAAGGTGCTATGTTTTTGTTCGTCCAATCCATTTCTGAGACATGCACCAAGCCTTCAATGCCGGGTTCAATTTCGACAAATGCACCGTAGTCGGCAATGTTGGTAATTTTGCCAAACATTCGGGTGCCGGCAGGATAGCGGCGGTTCACACCCAGCCAGGGGTCCTCGCCCATTTGCTTGATACCTAAGGACACACGGTTTTTATCGGTGTCAAACTTGAGAATTTTGGCGGTGATTTCCTGACCGGCTTGCACGACTTCAGAGGGATGACGCACGCGACGCCATGCCATATCTGTGATGTGCAACAGACCATCAATACCACCCAAATCAACAAATGCGCCATATTCAGTGATGTTTTTGACAACGCCTTGAACAATAGAGCCTTCGCGAAGAGTGTTCATCAGCTTGTTGCGTTCTTCACCCATGGAGGCCTCAACCACAGCACGGCGGCTCAACACCACATTGTTGCGTTTGCGGTCGAGCTTGATGACCTTGAATTCAAGGGTTTTGTTTTCGTAGGGTGAGAGGTCTTTGGTCGGACGGGTATCGACCAATGAGCCAGGCAAAAAGGCACGAATGCCATTGACCAGCACGGTCAGACCACCCTTGACCTTGCCGTTGGTGGTGCCGGTGACAAAGTCGCCAGATTCAAGGGCGCGCTCCAGACTCATCCAGGAGGCTAGGCGCTTGGCGGTGTCACGACTCAAAATGGTGTCGCCGTAACCATTTTCAATAGAGCCAATGGCGACGGAGACGAAGTCTCCTACTTGCACTTCGGTTTCGCCCTGGTCGTTTTTGAACTCTTCCAGTGGCACATAGGCCTCTGACTTGAGACCGGCATTGACCACCACAAAACTGTGTTCAATGCGAATAACCTCGGCGGTGATAACTTCGCCTGGGCGCATTTCTGTACGCTGCAAGGACTCTTCAAACAGGGCGGCAAAAGATTCGGACATTATGTATATGCGGTGTGAACCGTTGGTTAAATCACGACGTGAGCCATGAGGTTATGTTTTTTTGAACCTCAGGGGCAGTGCACCATGCAGCGCGATAAGACCCATGAGGGACGATGCAAACCGCCCTGAAAAACATTGTTTAAAAAACATTCAAAAGGGTTGTTTGCCTTGCCACCAGCCCAAAACCAACTTCACCGATTCTTCAACCGATACATCAGAGTTGTCAAGCAGCACAGCATCTTGCGCGGGCATCAAAGGGGCAATGCTTCGGGTGGAGTCGCGGGCATCACGGGCCTCCAGGTCAGCGCAAAGAACATCAAGTGTAGTCGAAAAACCCTTTGCAATGAGCTGGTTGAAGCGACGTTTGGCACGTTGCTCGGCAGTTGCTGTCAAAAAAATCTTGAGCGGTGCATCTGGAAAAATCATTGTGCCCATGTCACGCCCGTCGGCCACTAAACCAGGCAAGCGGCGAAAGCTGTGTTGCAAATCGACCAGTGCTGTTCGCACTTGGGGCAGTGCCGAAATTTTGGAGGCGTTCATGCCGGTTTCTTCAGAACGAATGGCATCGGTCACATTGTCTTCGCCCAACACAATGTCATTGCCCACAAATTCAATGTGCAATCCTTTGACAAGGCTGGCTATAGCTGTTTCAGCACTGGCATCCATCGCCAATCCCAATCGATAAGCTGCCAGTGCCGTGATGCGGTACAGCGCGCCAGAATCCAGTAAATGGTAGCCTAGGTGCTTGGCCAACTGTGCTGCGAGCGTTCCTTTGCCGGAGGCCGTAGGGCCATCGATACAGATGACGGGAATACGTTGTAGTGTGGTGTGTGCCATGGCAAACAGAGTTTCAAAATAATCAGGAAAAGTTTTAGAGACGCACTGCGGATTTTCAATGCGCACCGGCAAGCCTGCCGGATTAAAAGCTGCCAGAGAAAAACACATGGCCATGCGGTGATCGTCATAAGTGCAAATACAAGCAGCCTTCCAATCGGCGACCGTGGCGGGAGGGGTGATGCGAATGAAGTCTGCCCCCTCATGCACCGTGGCACCGAGTTTTCGCAACTCACAAGCCATGGCAGCGATACGGTCAGTTTCTTTGACACGCCAACTAGCGATATTGCGAAGTGTGGTGGTGCCCTGGGCGTAAAGCGCCATCACCGCCAGCGTCATGGCAGCGTCGGGAATGGCGTTGCAATCGAGGTCAATGGCTGTGAGCGGCCAGCCATTGGCCGACTCACCACATGAAACTTCCAGCGTATTGAGTCCGCCAACGATCTGTGCCCCCATCATTTGCGCAGCCCCAACAAATTCTATATCGCCTTGAATGGAGGCCAGACCCACACCCTGAATTGACAAGCCTTTTTGGCCTCTAGCCCTTGATGCTATTGCGCTGGCAGCTATAAAATAACTAGCAGATGAAGCATCGGCCTCCACATAAATTTCACACGGTGAGTGCAATGTAGAGCCAGCCAAAATAATAAAACGATGCCAGCCTTCACGCTGCACATTGACACCAAAGCGAGCCAGCAGGTTCAGTGTCAGTTCAACGTAAGGGCGCGAAATCAATTCGCCCACCACGTCAATCACCACATCCTGAAGGGCCACCAGAGGCAGAGCCATTAGCAGCGATGATAAAAATTGACTGGAGACATCGCCTCTCACCTGTATCGGTGCATCCAGCCGCAGCGATGGCTGACCAATGTGAAGCGGCGGGTAGCCAGGATGTTCAAGATAATCGATCTGGCAACCCAGCCAACGCAGAGCATCGACCAAATCGCCAATGGGGCGCTCGTGCATTCGGGGAACGCCACGCAGCTCAAAGTCTCCTCCCATCACAGCCAGCGCTGCGGTGAGCGGCCGAATGGCCGTGCCCGCATTGCCCATGAACAGGCTAGCTTTTGGGTGAACCAGTCGTCCGCCCATGCCATCAATCACCACAGCGTTGCCGTTGTGTGTGATGGTGCAACCCAAGGCGCGCAAGGCATCGAGCATGACACGGGTATCGTCAGAATCCAGCAGGTCAAAAACGGTGGTGCTGCCATGGCTCAAGGCAGCGAGCAGTAGAACACGGTTGGAAATACTTTTAGACCCCGGCAGGGTGACCGTTCCGCTGACAGATGAAAGCGCCGGGATGTCCAGAAATTCAGTCGATAACATCGTTCAGAGTTCAGTCATGCGCCAGTTCGCACGAGTAGCGCTGGCTTGGGTAATCAGGGTATCGAGCGTTTGCACATCACCATCTCGCATGGCAGTTTCAAACACCTGAAGTTGATCAAGAAACAGTTGGCTTTGGGCTAAAAGCTCGGTGCGGTTGGAGAGCAAAATGTCACGCCAAACTTTGGGGTCGCTCGCTGCAATGCGAGAAAAATCCCGAAAGCCGGGGCCTGCGAGCTTCAGAAAATCTGATCCTTCAGGCTGACCGACGACGGCATTCATCAGGGCAAACGCCAGCAGGTGAGGCAGATGGCTGATGGCTGCAAACGCTCTGTCGTGCGACTCAGCAGACATTTGCACCACTTTGCAGCCAATGGCTGTCCAGACCTCTATGGCCGCTGTCAATTGGGCTGGCCGGCTGTCATTCGTTGGGGTCAGGATAACTTGCCGACCGGCATAAAGATCAGCATCAGCGTTATTGACCCCCGCGAGTTCTTTGCCGGCAATAGGGTGTGCTGGAATAAATGAGCCGATGTGTTCGCGCAGACCACGTCTGGCGGCTTCGATCACGTCGCTTTTGGTAGAACCCACATCCATGATCAGCATGTGTACAGACACCATGTGCCGAATGGCTTTGAAAGTGGCTTCAGACGCACCTACAGGAACGGCCACCAGCACAATGTCAGCACCCGACACGGCCAGCAGTGCTGAAGGTGCTTCCACATCAATCACACCCAGCAGGCGCGCACGTTCAGTAGTGACAGGCGATGTGCTATAGCCCACCACGCGTTTCACCAACCCGGCACGCTTGATCGCCAGCGCAAACGACCCACCCATCAGGCCACAGCCAATCAAACCGAGTTGTTCAAACATTAAAACGCCTCACCGGCTGATGTTCTGGGTAGTGCATGGGAAATGAAATGTGCAAAATTGGCCGCCAAATAGCGGGCGCAATGTTACCGTGAAAACACAGAGAAGTCAGCGAGAGTCAGGCCTGCACCGACAGGGTGTATCATCTTGGATTCTTCAGTTGACCGCTTATTATCTTCACTAAACCGTTATGAACATTGATATTTATTACTTCGATGGAGTTCACTCTTTGGGAGCGCTACGCTAGGATGTCGAAATCGGCCCGTTTTGCGTGAAAAAAATTTTCCACTTTTTGGAATCTTATTTTCTCAGGTGACATGAAAATAAGATGAAAATCAATAACATATAACTCATTAATGACCATCCAGAAAGCGGAACAGAAAATTGAGCTACTGGCGGCGCATTCAATTGAGATTTGTAAATTGGAACATCGTTATCGCCCAGAGTTTTGCGCATTCGAATACCATCCTGGATATAGCAAAGGCCTGATGGTGAACAAATGACGACAAACAAATTAGGATCCGGCTAACAATAACTTCCCGATATCAGCCTTTTACCAAGTAGACAAAGAAGCACCAGAGGGCATATCCATATCGGGAACTTATTGTTAGCCTGATCCTAAGCTAGTGAGACTTATAAACGTCTTTTTATTGAGTATCGCTGAATTGTATGAAAACATAATAATTTAAAATAAAAAAATAATATTTATGCAACTGTATTTAAGGTTTCCAATAAAGTCT
>CAIYWD010000146.1 GCA_903929815.1 uncultured beta proteobacterium | reverse complement strand
CAAGATGGTATCTTTGCAAAATCCGAGGATGTGGATGCGTCAGCCATCAGGAATCCCTGTATTTTCTATTAGACATTTGATTTATATGTATTTTTTACAACACAGAGGTTAGGCAGACGGTGTAGAGATCAGGTTGTCTGAGGCTGTCGAAATCTGCCAGTTTTGCGTGAAAAAATTTTTCCACTTTTTGGAATCTTATTTTCTCAGGTGACATGAAAATAAGATGCAAATCAATAACATACAACTAATAACCTACCATACCCCTCAACTTGACAGTTAGACGTGGCGTGTTCGTGTACCATGCACACCCTTTGGGATGGTGAACCAAAATTTTGCCAGTATCCATTCACCAACGCATTTTTGACTTCCCCTTTATCACAAATTCACCACCATGTTTATGGGTATTCAAAAGCGGCGTATCACTATTTTGGGTTCTACCGGTTCCATTGGTGTCAGCACGCTTGAAGTCATCTCCAGGCATGCGGATCGTTTTGATGTTTTTGCCCTCAGTGCCGCCACCCAGTTGGATAAGCTGCTACAACAATGTGTGCAGTTTAAACCAGCTTTTGCGGTCATGACCAGTGAGTCCCATGCGCGTGAGTTAGAGTACCAATGTGGCACGCTGGGCTTGCCCACTCGTGTGCTCAGTGGACATGAAGCGCTGGTCACCATCGCAGAGCATGAGCAGGTGGATACGGTCATGGCCGCCATTGTGGGAGCGGCTGGCCTGGCCTCTTGCCTGGCGGCAGCGCGTGCGGGCAAACGCTTGTTACTGGCTAACAAGGAAGCCCTGGTGGTCGGTGGCGACTATTTTTTGCAAGTCGTAGCCCAAGGCCATGCCAAACTTTTACCCATTGACAGTGAGCACTCTGCGGTGTTTCAGTCTTTACCCCTGGACGCAGCCCTGTGGCCGCAACAAGTCCAGAAAATCATTCTGACGGCATCAGGTGGCCCTTTCAGGCGACGGGACCCCGCCAGTTTTGCCACCATCACGCCTACTGAGGCCTGTGCCCATCCCAATTGGGTGATGGGTCGCAAAATTTCGGTGGATTCGGCCACCATGATGAACAAGGCGCTGGAGGTTATTGAAGCCAAGTATCTGTTTGGTGTGCAACCCTCGCAAATTGAAGTGGTCATTCACCCCCAAAGCGTGATTCATTCCATGGTGCAGTTCACCGATCACAGCGTGATGGCACAGTTGGGCACTCCTGACATGAAAGTGCCTATTGCTTATGGTTTATCGTGGCCTGAGCGTATCACCTCAGGTGCTGGCGCGCTGGACTTTAACGCGATGGGAGACTTAAGCTTTGAGTCGCTGCAATCGCAAGATCACCCTCTGCGCTACCCGGGCTTGCGACTGGCATGGGACGTACTCAATGCCCCCACGGGAAGCACCGCCATCCTCAATGCTGCCAATGAAGTGGCTGTGGCTGCATTTTTGTCGGGCAAAATTCGATTTGATCACATCCATGCGGTTAATCTTGAAACTTTGGCCAGCATCTCGCCCCAATCTCCTCATTGCCTGGAAGACTTGCTGGGGCTGGATGTTTTGGCGCGTTTGGCAGCAGAACAAGTCGTGTACGACATCATGAGGTAAAGATATGCTGACTGTCATGGCCTTTATCACTGCCATTGCCCTGTTGATTGCAGTGCATGAATTTGGACATTACCGCATGGCCGTGGCCTGTGGTGTGCGGGTGTTGAAGTTTTCCATTGGTTTTGGCAAGCCCTTGATAGGCTGGAAGTCCAATGCATCCAGCACTGAATTTGTCATCGCGCTGATTCCTCTGGGTGGGTTTGTCAAGATGCTCGATGAACGTGAAGCGCCAGTTGAACCCGCATTACGGCACTTAGCCTTCAATACCCAGACGTTGCGTCGGCGCTTTGCCATTGTGGCTGCCGGTCCTTTGGCCAACTTGGTGTTGGCGGTGTTACTTTATAGCACGGTACATTGGTTGGGCGTTGATGTTCCTGCCCCTGTACTGGCACAGCCCACACCGGGTTCTATAGCTGCTCGTGCAGGATTGCAAGGTGGCGAGCGTGTGGTGCGCGCCGCTTTTGACAATGCCGAGCTTGAAGATGTTGAATCCTATGAAGATATTTACTGGTTTGCCACGCGTGCCACCTTGGAATCGCGTGATTTGCAGTTGGTAGTGACAGCGCCTGGCCGAACAGGTGAACGTTTGCTCTTGCTTCGACTGTCTGAACTCGACACCGATATTGTGGATGGCGCATTGTTTGAAAAAATGGGGTTGTCAGGCCCCTTCACAACCCCCGTGATTGGCGACATCATGACAGACGGTGCAGCCATGCAGGCGGGATTGCTGCGCGGCGATAGGGTTTTACAAGTCAATCATGAGCAGATTGTGGATGGTCAGCAATTGCGCCGTCTTATTCGTGATGCAGTGCAAACACAGGCGGGAACAACACAAACCTGGCATATCCGCAGGCAAGGTCTGATCATGCAGATCAAGGTCACACCACGTCTCGTGGCTGATGGGGATCGTCTGATAGGTCGCATTGGTGCTTATGTGGGTGAATCCCCCGAAATGGTGCTGGTTCGCTATGGTTTTTTTGACGGTTTGTGGCGTGCCACCGTCAAAACTTGGGACATCTCGGCTTTGACACTGAAAATGATGGGCAAGATGCTGGTGGGTGAGGCCTCGGTCAAAAATATCAGTGGCCCCATCACCATTGCAGACTACGCAGGTCGATCGGCTGAGATGGGCTTGACGCAGTATTTGACTTTTTTAGCGCTCATCAGCGTCAGTCTGGGTGTGCTCAATTTGCTGCCGCTGCCGGTGCTGGATGGCGGACACTTGATGTATTATCTTTGGGAGGGTGTCACAGGGCGGCCTGTGTCTGATGTCTGGATGGAAAAGTTACAGCAAGGCGGTATGGCCATCCTGGGTTTGCTGATGATGATTGCCCTGTACAACGATCTTTCTCGCTTCTTTCCTGGCGCTTGACTGTTTTGCCAGGATACCCATGAATTCACTCCTTCTTTGCCACTTTAGTTGATTGATAAAAAAATGCCTTTTCCACGTTTTCACACCATCGCGCTTGGCGCATTGGCCGCGCTCATGTTGGCAGGTCAGACCGCATGGTCTATTTCCCCTTTTACCGTGCGCGATATTCGTGTGGAAGGCTTGCAGCGTGTTGAACCTGGGACAGTTTTTGTGTCACTCCCTGTGCGCGTTGGTGATACCTACGATGACGACAAAGGGGCTGATGCCATTCGCAAACTGTTTGCATTGGGTTTGTTTACCGATGTGCGCGTTGACGTTCATGGTGATGTGCTGGTGATCGTGGTGCAAGAGCGCCCCACGGTGGCTGCGACCGAGTTGATCGGTGTCAAGGAATTTGACAAGGATGTTTTGCTCAAGGCCTTGCGCGAGGTTGGTCTGTCCGAAGGGAGGCATTTTGACAAGGCGCAGCTCGATCGTGCCGAGCAAGAGTTAAAGCGTCAGTACCTCAACCGCAGTTTGTATGCCGCTGAAGTCCAAACAACCGTCACCCCCATTGAACGCAATCGTGTCAATTTGAGCTTTACTGTGGCCGAGGGTGAGCCTGCCAAAATCACCGACATTCGCATTGTGGGCAACAAGGTGTTTGATTTGGCGACCCTGCGCAATTTATTGGAACTGGACACGGGCACCTGGATGAGTTGGTACACCAAATCCAACCGCTATTCACGTGCCAAACTCAATGCCGACATTGAAACGCTGCGCTCTTACTACCTGTCACGCGGTTATCTTGAATTCAAGGTGGACTCCACCCAGGTGGCCATTGGTACCAATAAAACCGACATTGGCATCACCATTAATATTTCAGAAGGCGAGCGTTTCATTGTCAGCGGTGTCAAACTGGCTGGCAACTATTTGAGCAAGGATGATGAATTCAAGTCTTTGGTTCGCATTCGTCCAGGGCAGGCTTACAACGGTGACGATGTTGCCAAAACTACCAAAGCCTTTACGGATTATTTTGGCAATTTTGGCTATGCGTTTGCGAATGTACAAGCCAAGCCAGAACTTGACCGAGAAAACAACCGTGTGTCTTTGGTTTTGCAGGCTGATCCTTCGCGGCGTGCTTATGTTCGCAAACTCAACGTTGCGGGCAATACAAGGACGCGCGATGTGGTGGTTCGCCGTGAATTCAGACAGTTGGAATCATCCTGGTACGACGGCGACAAAATTCGTGCATCGCGTGATCGTGTCGATCGGCTGGGTTACTTTGGCGATGTTTCTGTTGAAACCCAAGAAGTTGCCGGTGCGCCTGACCAGGTTGATCTCACCATCAATGTGACCGAAAAACCCACGGGCAGCCTGAGCGTCGGTGCGGGTTATTCCAGCGGAGATGGTTTAGGTTTATCTTTTGGCTTGAAGCAAGACAATGCTTTTGGTTCAGGAAATTCTTTAGGAGTTCAGGTTAATACCAGCAAAATCAACCGTGTGGTGGTACTCAATACCACAGACCCTTATTTCACGGAAGATGGTGTATCGCGTACCGTGGATATTTACCACAAAACCAGCAGCCCGTATCAGGATCAAGATTACTATCAATTGGTGACATCGGGTTTAGGCTTGCGCTTTGGTGTGCCTTTCACCGAGATTGACACCGTGTATTTTGGTGCAGGCCTTGAAAAAACAACCATCGTCCCTGGTACTTTGCTGCCCACTTCGTATCAGACTTATGCTGATGAATATGGCTATGACAGTGCTGCTCTCCCCTTGACCCTGGGCTGGGCTAGAGACAGTCGTGACAGCGCTTTGGCCCCTACCAACGGACGCATGCAGCGAGTCAGTGCCGAGTGGTCATTCATAGGTGATGCGCGTTATGTGCGAACGGTGTATCAGTTTCAGCAGTATGTTCCTTTGAGCAATAAATTAACGGGTGCTTTGAACATGGAGTTGGGTTGGGGAGATGCCATGGGGGACAGGTCTTTTCCCATTTTCAAAAACTTTTATGGTGGAGGCCTGGGTTCTGTCAGGGGCTTTGAACAGGGTAGTTTTGGGCCAAAAGACATCAGCGGTTCCACTGTAGGTGGCTCGCGCAAATTTACCCTCAATATGGAGGTGTTGTCCCCTTTACCGGGTACTGGCAACGATCGCACCCTCAGAATGTACGGTTTTATGGATGTTGGCATGGTCGGTGGTTCAGATCAAGGGCTTGCCATCAATGCCGATGCCAACAGTTTACGATCATCTGCTGGTGTTGGCATCAGTTGGATATCTCCGGTAGGACCACTGCGTCTGGCGTTTGCCAAACCTATTCGCAAGTTTGACGGCGATAAAATTCAGAACATGCAATTTCAAATCGGGACAAGTTTCTAATGAAATCATTTTTGCTTCAATGTGCGGCTGTGGCCTTATCTGCCGCTTTTCTAATGCCCCTTCATGCACAGGATATTCATCTTGGTTTTGTGAGCACAGAACGTATGCTTAAAGAAGCCAACACAGCCAAACTGGCACAAAACAAACTGGAGCAAGAGTTTTCCAAACGAGAGAAAGAACTTGTGGATCAAGGGGCTGCCATCAAGTCGTTGATTGACAAATTTGAACGCGAAGCACCTACCCTGCCTGAAACCCAACGCCAAAGTCGACAAAAACAATTGTTGGAGCAAGATCGTGATTTTCAAAGAAAGCGCCGTGAATTTCAAGAAGACTTGAACGCCCGCAAAAATGAAGAACTGCAACTCGTCATTCAGCGTGCCAACAAGGTCATCAAAGACATTGCTGTGGCTGAAAAATACGACTTTATTTTTCAGGATGCCGTGTATGTCAACCCCAGGCATGACATTACCGACAAAGTGCTCAAGGCACTGAATTCCAGTACTTCCAAATAAATTGACAGAAAGTTTGTGTCTTTGCGATTGGGTTCAATTGTCGAAACACTCGGTGGCGAGTTATGCGGTGATGCCGACAGGGTGATTGACGGTTTGCGGCCTTTGGAAATTGCCCAAGGCACGCACATCAGTTTCCTGAGCCACCCCAAATACCAGCAGCAACTCGCGCAGTCTTTGGCGGGTTGCGTGATTGTGTCTTCTCAGTTTAAAGTGCAGGCCTGCGAGCGCGGCGACTGCATCGTGACAGACCCGCCTTACGTCTATTTTGCCCGTCTGACCCAACTGTGGAAAAAGCATTTGCCTGCCATTGCCTCAGACCGCATTCATTCCAGCGCAGTGATTGACGCAACAGCCAAAATTGCCCCAACAGCACGCATCGGCGCATTGTGCGTGATAGAGGCTGGTGCTGTGATTGGGGCTGACACCGTGCTAAAACCTCGCGTCACTGTGGGCGAAAATTGTCGTATTGGCGATCGCTGCCTGTTGCATTCTGGCGTGGTCATCGGTGCGGACGGTTTTGGCTTTGCGCCCCATGATGGCGTGTGGGAAAAAATCGAACATTTGGGGTCTGTGCGCATTGGTAACGATGTTGAAATTGGCGCTAATACCTGCATTGATCGAGGCGCTTTGCAAGACACCGTTCTTGAAGACGGTGTCAAGCTCGATAACCTGATTCAGATTGCTCACAATGTCCATATCGGGCAGCACAGTGCCTTGGCCGGTTGCGCGGGCGTAGCAGGCAGCGCACATATTGGTGACCACTGCACCGTGGGTGGTGGGGCTATTGTGCTGGGGCATCTGGAATTGGCTGACAACGTGCATATTTCAGCAGCCTCAGTGGTGACACGCTCTATTCGCAAGGCCGGCCACTACACCGGCCTGTTTCCCATTGACGAAAACGCAGTGTGGGAAAAAAACGCAGCCTCTGTCAAACAATTGGCCAGCCTGCGCGATCGTATCCGTGCATTGGAGTCGCAAATGGCCCAATCGCTGAACTCTCCTCATCACCGGCATGGCCTTCCAAGCCACCCTGAATGATGAAAGATGGCCCCGTAGTGGAGAGTGGTATTTGCTTCCCACTGAACACTTCCCACTGGTATTTTTAAGTTCTTTCACGTTAAAACACGCACCATGGATATTCACAAGATTCTCAAGCAGTTACCGCACCGTTATCCTTTTTTGCTAGTCGATCGGGTGCTTGAAATTGACAAGGGCAAGACCATCAAGGCATTAAAAAACGTCACCATCAACGAGCCTTTTTTTGAAGGGCACTTCCCTAACCGCCCCGTCATGCCGGGTGTGCTGATGATCGAAGCCCTAGCACAGGCCGCAGCGCTACTGGCGTTTGATGCCATGGACTCTGCACCTCAAGACGACATGATCTATTACTTTGCTGGTATCAATGCCGCACGTTTCAAACGCCCTGTGGTGCCGGGCGATCAATTGATTTTGCAAGTCGAACTGTTGCGCATGAAAGTAGGCATTTTCAAATTCAAGGCCAGTGCTTTGGTCGATGGGGAACTGGCCGTTGAAGCCGAAATCACCTGCGCCGTGCGTAAAATGGTTTAAGGATACTGTCTTGAACACTATCCATCACACAGCGATTGTTGATTTTGCTGCTGAACTTGACGGCACGGTCACGGTGGGACCTTACAGCGTCATCGGTCCCCACGTCAAAATTGGCGCAGGCACTACCGTAGGCCCCCATTGCGTGATTGAAGGCCATACGACCATCGGTGGTGACAATCGTATTTTTCAATTTACATCGCTAGGCGCCATTCCGCAAGATAAAAAATACAACGGTGAACCTTGTGAACTGGTGATAGGTCATCGCAACACCATTCGTGAGTTTTGCACCTTCAATATTGGATCGCCTGGCGATGCTGGCGTGACCCGTGTGGGAGATGACAACTGGGTGATGGCTTATGTTCATTTGGCGCACGATTGTCAAGTGGGCAACCACACCATTTTCGCCAACAATGCGCAATTGGCAGGGCATGTGCATGTGGGCGATTGGGCTATTTTGGGTGGGTTTACCATGGTGCATCAGTTTGTCAAAATGGGAGCGCACTGTATGACCGCTTTGTGTTCAGTGATCCTAGCCGACTTGCCGCCGTTTGTTTTGTGCCAAGGCCAACCGGCTAAAGCACGCTCCATGAACTTTGAAGGCTTGCGCAGACGCGGTTTTTCGCCTGAGCGTATGGCTGCTGTCAAGGCCATGTACAAAGCACTTTATCGCAGCGACCTCACGCTTGCATCTGCTTGTGAGCGCATTGCAAAATTAGATCAAAACTGCCTGCAATGCAAGCCAGACGTGCATATGATGCTCTCTTTTTTAGAGCAAACTTCACCCGAACGCGGTATCGTTCGATAAAGGCAATCGCAGTGCGTCCGGCAAACCACTCTACACTGAACGCGGCACTGGTTGCAGGCGAAACCTCGGGGGATTTGCTTGCTGGATTGCTGCTCGACGGCCTTCGATCGCGCTGGCCAGAACTCCACAGCGCCGGCATTGGTGGGCAGCAGATGGTACAACGCGGTTTTCAAGCTTGGTGGGGATATGACAAATTGTCCGTTCATGGGTTTGGCTGGGATGTTATTCGCCGTTACCCCGAAATTATGGGTATTCGCGCCCAACTCAAAAAACGCTTGCTCTTGGAACGGCCTGATGTATTCATTGGGGTGGATGCGCCAGACTTTAATCTTGACCTCGAAGCTGCCCTCAAGCACAGTGGCATCAAAACCGTGCATTTTGTCTGCCCCTCGGTCTGGGCATGGCGGCCAGAGCGGCTTGAAAAAATCAAACGCAGTGTTGATGTGATGTTGTGTATTTTTCCATTTGAGCCAGCATTTTTGGCACAGCATGGCATCGCAGCGACTTATGTGGGGCATCCACTGGCCAATGTCGTTCCCATGCAGCCCGATCGAGCTGCTGCGCGTTTGCAACTGGGACTGCCTGCCAACTGCCCTGTGGTTGCCATTTTTCCGGGCAGCCGCTTGTCTGAAATCAAACACATCGCTTTAAGGTGTTTTCGGGCTGCAGCCCTTATCCATCAAGCAAAGTCCGCTACAAAATTCATAGTTTCTGCTGTGCCTTTTCTTCAATCCCACATCATGGCCGCAGCCGTTGCTTGCAACATGCAAGAGAAGTTACTTATTGTGAACGGACAATCGCATCCCGCACTGGCGGCGTGTGATGTTGCCCTGGTAGCCAGCGGCACTGCCACGCTGGAGGCTGCGCTTTTCAAGCGGCCCATGGTCATCACTTATGCAGTGAGTGCGTTGTCGTGGCAGATCATGCGGCGTAAACAACTCCAGCCCTGGGTGGGGCTGCCTAATATTTTGTGCCAGCAATTTGTGGTGCCTGAATTTCTGCAAGATGCTGCCACTCCCCCTGCTTTGGCCAATGCAGTTTTAACCTGGCTGGAGGATTCAGTTCACCAGCCTGCAAAAATCATGCAAATTGAACAACGTTTTGCTGCACTGCACCGTGAGTTGCAGCAAGACACTCCCCACCTTGCTACCCATGCCATTGAAAACATCCTCTCTTTGTAAACCTGCGCACTCTACGCACTCTACGCACTCTACCAAGCTTCACCCGTCCATCATGCAGCAGGTGGCGCTTGACTGGGGTGTCAATGGCCTGATTGCCGGTGTTGATGAAGCGGGTCGTGGCCCTTTGGCTGGGCCTGTGGTGGCTGCTGCCGTCATATTGGATGACCAACACCCCATCGTTGGCCTGGCAGATTCCAAACAACTGACGGCGCGCCAACGTGAGAGGCTCTTTGATGAGATTCGTGCCCATGCCCTGTGTTTTTCCGTGGCACAAGCCAGTGTTGAAGAAATTGAAGACATCAACATTTTGCAAGCCACCTTGCTGGCCATGCGTCGTGCCATACAAGGCCTGCGCCTGCCCCCTAAACTGGTGCTGATTGACGGCAACCGCTTACCCATTTTGCCCATGCGATCGGAGTCCATCGTCAAAGGCGACACGCTGGTAGCCGCCATTTCAGCCGCCTCCATTTTGGCCAAAGTGACCCGCGACCGCTGGTGTGACGACATTGATGTGCAATACCCAGCCTACGGATTTGCTCAGCACAAAGGCTATGGCACAGCGCAGCATCTGGCCGCCTTGCGCGAGCATGGCGCCTGTCCACACCACCGAACCACTTTTCGACCGGTGCGCGAGGTTATTCACAAAAATACAGTGAATCAAAGCACCCCCCAGATGACCCAGATAACCAAGGTCTATACTTGACACATCCCGATTTACCCACCAATAATCTGTCATGATGGATTCTGCACTTCAAAATCGACGGTATGTGATTGGCATGGGTGCGTCTGCCGGTGGCCTGGATGCACTGACACAATTGGTTGCCGAGTTGCCCACGCAATCTGACAGCATTTTTGTGATTGCCCAGCACATGTCCGCATCACATCACAGCATGATGGCTGAGATTTTGTCGCGGCAAACGCAGTTGGCCGTGCAAGAAATTGTCTCTGATGAAATACCCCTGCCCAATGTCATTTATATTGTGCCGACGGGTTCGAACCTCGAATTTTTAGAAGGGCGTTTACACCTGTGTGCGCCTGACACTGAAGTAGCACCAAAACCATCGATCAATCTGCTTTTTCAGTCGATGGCCAAAGAATTTGACACCAGAGCTATTGGTATCGTGCTCTCGGGAACTGGGTCAGACGGCACTTTGGGCTTGCGTGCCATCAAGGAAGCGGGTGGTATGACTTTTGTCCAGTCTCCCGAAACCGCCAAATATGATGGTATGCCGCGCTCGGCCATTGAAGCCGGTGTTGCTGACTACGTAGCTCCACCCGACGAAATTTGCCATGTTTTGGATCACTTGTTGCGTTTACCAACAGATGCGTCGTATCTCAACAAGCAAGAAGAGCATCATGACACCTTCGCTAACCTGCTTGAATGGGTACGCCTGCATACCCAAATCGACTTTTCAAACTACAAGCCAGCGACCGTTCAGCGGCGACTTCAGCGGCGCATGAACACCACCAAGACGTTCACGCTTGAGGCTTACCTGGCCTATATTGATACCCATCCCAACGAACTCGATGCGCTGGCCAAGGATGCATTAATTTCTGTGACTGAATTTTTTCGCGATGCAGAAGCCTTTCAGGCACTTAAACATCATCTCTATGAAATTGTGCAACAAAAGCATCCCGATGAAGAACTGCGTCTTTGGGTTGTAGGTTGTGCATCCGGCGAAGAAGCCTATTCACTGGCCATGATGTGCCTCGAATTGATTGCTGAATCCGGAAAACCTTTGCATCTGCTTGTTTTTGCCACCGACATTGACAACGATGCACTCACCATCGCCCGTCACGGTGTTTACAGTCAGGCTGCATTAGTCGATGTTCCCGATCCTTACATTCACCAATATTTTCAACCCCATCACAGCGGCTTTGAAGTCACCAAAACTTTGCGCGATTGTGTTGTTTTTGCCCGTCAGGACATTGCTGTTGACCCTTCTTTTCCAAAGATTGATGTAGTGTCCTGCCGTAACGTCTTAATTTACTTTAACCATGATCTGCAAGCCAAGGTTTTGGCCATTGTGCATCGTTGTCTGCTTGACAATGGACTTGTGTTTTTGGGTCTTGCTGAAACAATCAATCAGCAAGAGACCCTGTTTTCAACGGTTGATAATCAGGCCAGAATCTTCCGCTCACGCGGGGTAGTCACATCAGCACCCTCATCCAAACTTGTCCGCGGTCAATTGAAACGTTCCTCTGAAGGAGGGCGTACCTTCGCATCAATGCACGAAACTGTTTTCATGAACGCGTTGGCTGATCGCGTTGGTCCGGTGATGTTGGTGGATGCCAATTTCAAAATTTTGCACACGCACGGAGAAGTTGCCCAGTTCATCACTTTCTCAAGTGGTACGCCAGAATTGAATCTTTTGCATTTGATCGTTCCAGAATTAGCCCACGAGGTGACCACTACCTTGTATCGTGCGCAGCGACGCAAGGTCAGTGCTTACAGTCGCAAATGTAATATTGCATCTTTGGGCCAAGTAGATTGGCGTTTGGCTATTCATCCGCTGGTATCTTCAACCAACAACGATTTGTTTTTGGTTGTGTTTGAGAAGATCAATCAACCTACAGAGGATATACAACAAGACAAAAACGATGAGAGAAAGATGGATGCAGAACATGCGCTGGCCCATGAATTGGCATTGGCGCGTGAACGACTGCAAAACATGGCTGAAGATTTGAGTGCATTCAAAGAAGAAATGTCGGCGCTTACGGAAGAACTGCAAACATCCAACGAAGAATTACAGGCATCCAACGAGGAACTGCTCAGCGCCAATGACGAAAGCCAAATCAAATCATCAGAGTTGGCGGTGGTCAACAGCGATTTTGAGAGTTTGTTCAATACAGTTGACTTTCCCGTCTTGCTGATTGATACACAACTCATTCTCAAACGTGTCAATGGCGCTGCCATGCGCAGTTATGGCCTGTCCATGGTATCGGCCGGTCAACCCGTGACCCGTCTCAATCTGCCTGGCCATCTCCGAAACATTGGCAGCCACATCAAGGCAGCCATTAAGAATGCAGCCAAAGAGAATTTTGCGACAGAGTTTGAGGGACGTACTTACCAAGTATTCGTTACTCCCGTGTTAACCAACCTGGATTCGGTACAAGGTGCTGTGCTTGTGGTCATTGACAACACCGACCTAACGCTCGCCCAACAGCACACACAAGACAGTCAGGAGCGCCTGCTGTCCATTATGAATCACTCCATGTCGCTGATCTCGGTTAAAGATGCAGCAGGGTGCTACGAATTTGTCAATCACCGTTTTGAAACACTTTTGGGTGTCAAGGCAGACGACATGATGGGCAAAACAGACCATGAGGTGTTTGGCGCTGAGTTAGGACAACAGGTACGTTTGAATGATCTTGAGGTCATGCTCAAACTCACCGCAGTGGAATCAACTGACGGTATAGCTTTGGACAAGGGTACACTGTGGCTTGACAGCATCCGATTTCCCATTTTTGATACCAACGGCAACTTGCGTTCGGTGTGTACCCAGTCCAACGATGTGACTTATCGCCACCAGGCTGACCAGCAATTGCGTCTGGCCTCCAAAGTGTTCGAACGTGCAGGCGAGGCCATCATGGTCACAGACACGCAATCGCGTATTTTGAGCATTAACGATGCCTTTACCCAAATCACCGAATACTCGGCTGATGAGGTGATTGGTAAAACGCCAAGCCTGCTCAAATCTGGTCAAAACTCCCCTCTTTTTTACCAAACGATGTGGCGCAGTTTGCTTGATCAGGGTTTTTGGCAAGGTGAAATTCTCAACCGTCGCAAAAACGGTGAGATTTATCCAGAATGGCTGACCATCAATACCGTCAAAAATAACGATGGTCAATTGGTCAATTACGTTGCCATTTTCAGTGACATCTCCACCCTCAAACTGTCGCAACAGCGTATTGAGTTTTTGGCCACCCACGACGCATTGACTGGTCTTCCCAATCGCAGTTTACTGATGGATCGTCTCAAGCAAGCCTTGTTTCAGGTACAACGCCAAAAGCAGCGCCTGGCTGTCTTGTTCATTGATCTGGATAACTTCAAAAACATCAATGACACTCTCGGGCACGATGTTGGTGATATCTTGCTGAAACAGGCCACACATCGGTTTCGGCAATGCGTACGTGATGCGGATACTTTGGCACGCTTGGGCGGCGACGAATTTGTCGCTGTGCTGGCAGATGTCAAACTTGAAGAGATATACACTCTGGCAGGGCGAATCGTCGATAGCCTTGGAACATCTTTTTTGATTTGCGACAATTATTTGCATGTCACTGCCAGCATTGGTATCAGCATTTTTCCTGAAGATGGTGACGACAGTATCACCCTTCTTAAAAACGCTGATACCGCCATGTACCGTGCTAAAGATCGGGGCAAAAACCAGTACCAGTTTTTTGTAGAAGAAATGAAAGTGCATGCACAGCAACGTATGTCACTTGAAACCGGTTTGCGTGGGGCACTTGAGAATGGACATTTGTTCATGGTCTATCAGCCCAAAGTCGATCTTGAAAGTGGTTTGGTCATTGCGGCAGAAGCCCTGCTACGCTGGCGTGATCCCGCTTTAGGCGATGTGTCGCCAACCCAGTTCATCCCGGTGGCAGAAGGATGTGGCTTGATCATGGCTTTGGGTGAGCGTGTTTTTGACTTGGTGCTCTCACAAATTGCAGACTGGCGCAAACGGGGTTTGAATGTGCCTCGCATTGCCATCAATGTCTCTGCTCACCAATTACGCAATACCGATTTTGTGACCAACCTGATGGTCAGATTGGAATCTTTGAATCTTCCTGCCACTTGCATCAGCATTGAGATTACAGAGAGTGTCTTGATGCAAAGAATTGACATTGTGCGTGAGAAGCTGGTCAAACTCGCAGCCATGGGAACTGCGCTGAGTGTTGACGATTTCGGAACTGGTTACTCGTCTCTGGCCTACTTGCGCAAACTCCCCCTACATGAACTCAAGGTGGACCGAAGTTTCGTGGATGGCATCGCCATTGAACGCGATGACCGATCGATTGCCAAAACCATCATCGACATGGCCCATGCCCTTGGCCTGCAGGTGGTGGCTGAAGGTGTTGAAACTCCTGAGCAATTGAACGTCCTCAAGCAAGATGGCTGCGATATTGTGCAAGGCTACCTGTTTTACAGACCTTTGTCCGTTGAAGATTTCCAGCGTCTGCTCGAAACGCCAGGCAAAATGATCAGCGCCAATTCTGAGCATACCCCTTTAAGCCACACTCACAAGGACACTTATTTATGACTAATATCAATACTCTGGAACGACTGCTACAAGGCTGCGAGGCCGAGCAATTACATCTCTCAGGTGCCATACAAGCGTTTGGTGCCATGTTGCGCCTGGAGGGTGATCAGTTGATTGTGAGCCACGCCAGTGCCAATCTCAAGACGTTTGTTGGGGTAGCACCCCGCGATATTTTGGGTCACTCGCTTGACAATGCAAACTGGCTGTCTTCACGAACGATCGCAGCACTGGTCACTACACCAGGCCAAACGGCCGTCATACGGGGTGTGGTTCAGGATGCACTTGGGCGCATTGATGCCTTGTTGATTCGTGGAGAAGGTTTTGTTTTGGTCGAACTCGAACGCAACAACGCGCCCGCTGAACCCATCGCACTTCAACAACTTCAACAACCTTTTCTCAACGCTCCGCAAAATACGGACGAATTCGAGCAATACCATCAAAACCTGGTGCATTCTTTTCGCAGCATCATCGGTTTTGACCGAATCATGATTTACCGCTTTGCGGCTGATTGGTCGGGTGAGGTCATCGCCGAAGCCACCGCAGTTAATGTGGGCAGCTACCTGGGGCTTCGCTTTCCCGCCAGCGACATTCCGGCGATTGCCCGCAATCTTTACATGCAAAACCCTTCACGCATGATCCCCGATACCCATGCTCCCACGGTACCGGTGCTAGGAGTGGATGCGTCTATTCCAGACCTTACCCGCTCTGATTTGCGCAGTGTGTCGCCGGTGCATCTGGAATACTTGGCCAACATGGGCGTTGTTGCTTCTTTCTCGGTACCTATTCGCATTGCAGGCCGCCTGTGGGGGCTGGTAGCGTGTCACCACCAAACGGCACAAGTACTGACTCCCGACCAGCGTAGCGCATGTGTCACACTGGCTAGCACCTATTCCCTGGGTATGTCTTCCTATATGTCAGGTCAACGCCTCAAGATGATTGACAGTCTGGACCGTCGCATTGACTCGGTATTAGAAAAACTGGGCAACTTCGCTGATCCTCTGGATGGTATTGAAACCAACGGTCAGGCTTTGCTTGATGCTTTGGGCGCACAAGGTTTTGCCATGGCCATTCAGGACAACGTTGTGATTGACGGTGACGGACCTAATCTGGATGGACTGGCCTTGATTGACGACTGGTTTGTCAATCAGTGCCAGGAACTTGTTTTGAGTTCTGATCATCTGTCTGATATATTCCCGCATCAATCGCTGGTGCTTTCAGTGGCCAGCGGCATGATGGCGATCAAAGCGCAATCGCCTCGGTCGGGCTGGGTGCGTTTTTACTGGTTTCGCCAGGCCGAGCCACAGCATGTGGCTTGGGCAGGAAATCCCAACAAACCCATGACTGAAAACGCCGGGGCTGTCGCCCTGTCGCCTAGGCGTTCATTTGAGCGCTGGGTAGAAATCAAGAGTGACTATAGTCGCCCCTGGACGAAAGAAGAGCAAATCGTCGCAGCAAAATTTCGCAACAACCTTTTACGCTGGCTATGAATCACACCACCCTTGAAAAATCTCCCCTTCACCATCGTTTGCGCCAGGCAAGCAAACATGCACACCACAGTTTGGATCATCACCCTCTGTTGGCTCCTCTGCTCAAACCCAAACTTGGCACAGAGCAATACGCCCATGCACTGGCCGCACTGCACAGTGTTCAAGCCGAAGCTGAATTTCTCATTCATGCCTATTTGGACAAGCACACGGAACTTTCTGGATTTCGCCCCCAGCGCAGATTGTCCTTGTTAGAAGCTGATTTGGCAGCACTTCAGCAAAAGCCGTTTGCAGGCACTGTCGGTTTTACTGAACCCCAGTCTGTTGGAGAATTGATTGGACTGATGTACACCGTTGAAGGGTCCAACATGGGCGGGCAAGTCATTGCCAAAACCCTATGTGACTTGGGGTCAGCCCATTTGCCCATGCAGTTTTTTGTTGGCTATCATGATACTGCACGCCAATACTGGGAAGATTTCCTGCACTTTGCCGATACCGTCTGTCCGTCAGACCAGTACGATCTGGCAGCCAACACTGCTGCTACCTTGTTTGACATGATTGGTGTCCATCTGGATCAATGTTACCGTTCTGTAAAACAGTAAGGGTTACGGGTTGAAAGGCCAACTTTACCTGGTTCCCGCCCCGCTTGATTTTGGCTGTGATGAAGCAACAGACCTGCAAGCCATTCTGCCCTTGGGGACGCTTCGGGTAGCTGCTGGCCTGTCGCATTGGGTATGCGAAAACGCCAAGTCTGCGCGCGCCTACCTGAAACGCATCGATCAGGTCGTGCCCTTATGCCAATGCATTCAAGCGATGGAACTGGTAGAACTGCCGCGTGAGGTACATAAAAAAGGCGACCATCATGGCGGCTTTGATGCACGCTACCTGCTTCAACCCGCACTGGACGGGCATAACCAGGGACTCATCAGCGAAGCCGGAATGCCAGCAGTGGCTGACCCTGGTTCGTCTGTGGTGCGCGCAGCGCACGATCTAGGCGTGTCTGTCGTGGCCTTGGTGGGGCCTGTTTCTTTGCTGTTGGCATTGGCTTCGAGTGGGTTGAATGGTCAAAATTTTGCGTTTGTGGGTTATTTGCCGCAAGAGGCATCAGCAAGGATACAACGCATTCGTGAACTGGAAGCGTTTGCCCTCCGTAGTGGGCAAACCCAAATGTTGATCGAGACACCCTACCGCAATGGGGTCATGTTGCAAGCCTTGTTACAAACCCTCAAGCACAACACCCGCCTGTCTGTCAGTAGCCAACTGACTCTTCACGATGCACAAACCATCAGCGACAGCGTGAAAAATTGGCATCATAAAACAGTGGCTATGAACAATGCCATCCCCGCTGTGTTTGCCATTGGGCGATAAAAATCCCCGCCCCAGAGGGGCAATTTACCCATAGTGATTAAACAGATTTGTGTTCTGGAATACCAAGTTTTTTCAAAAGCATGGCCAAGGGGCAAAAATTGGTAAAACCTGACTGAAACAGGTTCAACCCCACAAATGCAGTAAAGGCCAGCGCCCATTTGCTGATAAAAATGGGGCTTTCTTCAACACCAAGCGCCAAAGATACCATGACAAAAAATCCAGCAAACACAAGAACATAACGTTGCACTGTCATTTTCATACTCCTTAAAAAATCAATTATTTAACCACTAACCACTAACCACTAACATACGCCGCCAATACAGCGCGTAATACAGCACAGGTATCACCACCAAAGTCAGCACGGTCGATACCAAAATACCAAAAATCAGGGAAATGGCCAGGCCGTTAAATATGGGGTCATCCAAAATAAACAGCGCGCCAATCATGGCTGCCAAGCCCGTCAATGCAATGGGTTGTGCCCGTACCGCGGCAGATTGCACCACGGCCTCTTTGAAGGCCATGCCTTGTGACACCTGCAACTCAATAAAATCAACAAGCAAAATGGAGTTGCGCACAATGATGCCCGCCAAGGCAATCACGCCAATCATCGACGTGGCCGTGAATTGTGCGCCCAGCAAGGCATGGCCGGGCATGACACCAATGATGGTCAAAGGGATAGGCGCCATGATGACCAACGGGGTCAGGTAGCTTTTGAACTGTGCCACCACCAACAGGTAAATCAAAATCAAGCCTACACCATAGGCTGCGCCCATGTCTCGGAAGGTGTCAAATGTGATTTGCCATTCACCATCCCACTTGATGGCGTACTGACGGTAAGGGTCTGAGGGTTGGTTAATCCAGTACTCACCCAACTCACCCGTGCCGGGCAATGCCGCTTTTTGCAGTTGGCTACGAATGGCAAAGAGGCCATACAAGGGAGAATCCAGCTTGCCGGCCATGTCGCCAAACACATAGCTCACGCCCTGGAGGTCTTTGGTCATCAGGGGCTTGTCAATGATGCCGCGTTCAACGGTTACCAGTTCAGACATGGGCACCAATTGCCCATTGGCCGCACGCAGGGGCATGGCCAATAGGCTGTCCAACCCCACTTGTGCCGACAGCGGCATTTGCAATTGCACCGGCACCGGGTATTTGGACATGCCATCGTGCATATAGGCCGCTTGGCTACCCCCCAGTGCCATGGCCGCAGTTTGCGCCACGGCGGCAACTGAGATGCCTAGGGACTCTGCCCTTTGGTGATGAACCCGAAGATAAGCGCGGGGAGCGTTTTCACGCAGGGACGTATCTATCCCCACAATATCTGGCGTGGCGGCAAAGGCTTTGGCCAATCGAGCGGCCACCTGCTGGCGGCCTGCTTCGTCAGGGCCATAGACTTCGGCGACCAAGGGCGACATCACAGGCGGACCGGGCGGCACTTCGACGACCATGATGCGCGCATGGTGCTGTGCGCCAATTTTTTCAAGGGCGGGACGCAGGCGCTGGGCAATGGCGTGACTTTTTTCACTGCGATGGTGTTTGTCCACCAGATTGACCTGCAAATCGCCCTGTTCCACATCGCTGCGCAAATAGTACTGACGCACCAAACCGTTAAAGGTAATGGGTGAAGCCGTGCCAGCGTAAGCCTGTAAATTCAAGACGTCGGGTTGCTGGCCCAGGTAAGCACCCAGATCGTTCAAGGTGGCGGCGGTTTCTTCCAGGGCAGTACCTGCAGGCATTTCAACAACCACCTGGAACTCGCTTTTGTTGTCAAACGGCAGCATTTTCAACACCACCCATTCGACCATTGTCAAGCCCACAGACAACATGAGTGCCACCACAATACCGGCCAGCAGCAGCCAGCGTTTACGCGAGCTTTCCAAAAATGGCAATAAAACTCGGTCAAACAGACGCTGCAGGCGTGCGGCCAGTCCTTTGGCGCTTGCCTCTGGTGGAACCATCACATGATGCTGACGCATGAGTTTCAATGCCAGCCAAGGGGTGACGGTAAAGGCAATACCCAATGAAATCGCCATGCCCAAACTGGCATTGATGGGAATGGGGCTCATGTAGGGCCCCATCAACCCCGATACAAACGCCATGGGCAAAAGGGCAGCAATGACCGTCAAGGTGGCCAAAATGGTGGGGCCGCCCACTTCATCGACGGCACGCGGAATAATCTGGCGCAAGGTAGCATCAGGAAAAATCTGTTGGTGTCTGTGGATGTTTTCGACCACCACAATCGCATCATCCACCAAAATTCCGATGGAAAAAATCAGCGCAAACAAAGACACGCGGTTGAGCGTAAAGCCCCACGCCCAAGAGGCAAACAATGTGGCCGTCAAGGTCAAAATAACTGCAGCGCCCACAATCACGGCCTCGCGACGTCCGAGGGCAAAACCTACCAGCAAAATCACCGAACCCGTAGCAAAGGTGAGTTTTTGAATCAACTTGTTGGCTTTTTCGGCAGCGGTTTCGCCGTAGTCCCGCGTGATCGTGGCATGGATGTTGGCTGGAATGACGGTATTTTGCAGGGCATTGACGCGATTGCGCACGGCGCTTGATACATCGACTGCATTGGTGCCAGGCTTTTTGGTGACTGTCACTGTCAGTGCGGGATAGACTGCGCCGGGGCTGACCTTGGGAGCGCTGGCGCTTTGAACTGGTGCAGCCGCACCAGTACTTGGAACTGGTGCAGCCGCACCTGTACTTGGAACTGGTGCAGCCGCACCAGGTGTAAACCACACATAACGTTGAGGCAATTGCGCACCGGCTTCAATGCGTGCCACTTCGCGCAGGTAAATGGGCAAACCCTTGTTCACACCGACCACCACATCGCCCACATCCTGGGCATTGCGTAAAAACTCACCGGTTTCCACCTGCAACATCGCAGCGCTTTCGCCAGAAAAGACAGCACCGGCGGGCAAACTGGTGTTGGCACCTGCCAAACTGGCACGCAGTTGCATCACATCAACCCCGCGTTCACGCAAACGCGAGGCATCCAGCCACACATGCACAGCACGCCCAGGCGCGCCGATAGTTTTTACTTCGCGAGCGCCGGGAATGCGTTTGAGTTCAGCCTCCATCGTGTGCGCTACCTGCTCCAGTTCCACCGCAGGCAGGGTTTGATCGCTCCATAACGTCACAGCCACCACAGGAACATCATCAATGCCCTTGGGTTTGACGATGGGCGGCAGTGTGCCTAAATTGCTGGGCAGCCAGTCCTGATTGGCGTTGAGCACATCGTACAAACGAACCAAAGCCTCGGTGCGCGGCACACCGACCTTGAACTGCACGGTCAGAACTGCCATACCTGGGCGAGCTACAGAATAAGTGTGCTCAATACCTGCAATTTGACTCAGTACCTGCTCGGCCGGGCGCGCGACCATGTTTTGCACATCAGCACTGGATGCCCCGGGAAAGGCAATCAGCACATTGGCCATGGTGACGTTGATTTGGGGTTCTTCCTCACGTGGCGTGACCAGTACGGCAAACAAACCCAGCAACAAAGCCACCAGCGCCAATAGCGGGGTGATGGCGTTTTGCTGGAAGCCTTTGGCCAAACGGCCAGCGACACCAAAAGAGTTGGAATCAGAATCGCTCATGCTCAATTCCCAACTAAAACCGACGCACTCGTCAAACCGGCTTTGAGCGGTTCGAGCGCCACACGGTCTGAGAGACTTAAACCCGCCAATACTTCCACGCCCTGTGCATGTTCAACTCCCAGCCGAACGGCCTTGAGCACAAAGCCTTGCGCTGCTGCTACATACACGGCTGTCAATTCACCCCGTTGCAACACGGCCTGCCGAGGGATAACCATGCGCTGCATTGGCGCTGCCGCAAAGCGAACCCTTACCTGTTGGCCTGGCAACAGGTTTTGCGCAGACGTTGGCAAATCAAGCCGCCATTCGATGGTTTGAGACACAGAATCTGCTGAAGGCAGGGCAGTGCGCGATGTTGGACGAATCCATGAACGCACACCCTTGACAGCGGGCATTTCAAGTTCAACCACGCTGTCAGGCAACATCTGCTGAGCGCGCGACACAGGCACTTGTACCACCACGCGCAAAGGCTTGGGCGCGTACAGTGTCAGCAAAGGTTTGCCCGGCACCGCTAGGTCACCGGCTTCGGATTGGGTTTGCAAAACCAAAGCATCAAAAGGTGCGGTGACACGTGTAAACCCTTGCTGCAGGGACGACTGTTTGGCCACTGCGCTGGCCTGGTCGTGCCCAGCTTTGGCTGACTGAAGCTGCGCCTCTGCCATATCGAGTGCTGCTGCGCTGATAAACCCTTGATGGCGCAGATCGCGGGTACGGTTAAAGCTGGCCTGTGCATTGTGCAGATCAGCCTGCGCTTGGGCGACTTGCGCCTGACTGCGCAACACGCCAGATTGTGTTTCGCGGTCATCGATCGTGGCAAGCAATTGCCCTGCACGCACTGCATCGCCGGCCTTGACTGATAAACCTACGATACGTCCGGATGTCTGTGCTGAAATGGTGCTTTGCTTGACTGGCTGCACCACGCCATCCCACTCAAACACCTGTCCCACAGGCTGCAATTGCACGGCCACCACCGCCACTTGAGGTGATTGGGGCGCTGGGTCAGCATACGCACACGGCCATGAAAGTAACAACACCGTCACCCAAGTGATGCCTGTCATTGCAGATTGAAACCAATTCTTACTTAAAAAGAAACATTGCATAGAAAAACCCCTATCGATATAGCGAATAGTATATTGAAATACCCCACCATCACGGTCTGGGTGCGCGGGCATCTTATCCGCATTGGTTTGGCTGCACCAAAAACGGGCGAGATGCCCTCGCTCTCAGAAATGATGCTATGATTTTTTCAGTCTTTTACGATCAAGAAATCAGCCTCTAACGCACGTCCCACTTGCTTAGTTTGCTATGATTTTTTTAACTTAAGTCAGACATGGCAGACACCACATCACTTTGAAATGCACCCCCCTACGATCTGACGTTAATGAACGCGCAGTATCTGCCGTTTAGAATCTTCACATTGCCAAGGAAACACCATGGGAAGAACCCTCTACGACAAACTTTGGGATGATCATCTCATCCACACCGAAGAAGACGGCACTGCGCTTCTTTACATTGACCGCCATTTGGTGCATGAAGTGACCAGTCCGCAGGCTTTTGAAGGTATTCGGCGAGCCGGTCGCAAGATCTGGCGCACCAGTTCCATCGTAGCCACCGCTGACCACAACACGCCTACCACGGGGTGGGAGCTGGGTTACGACGGCATTGCTGACCTCACCAGCAAAGAACAAATTCTCACGCTCGATGCCAACATTCGAGAGTGTGGTGGTGCTGCTGCATACTTTCCATTCATGTCAAAGCGCCAGGGTATTGTGCATGTGATTGGCCCTGAAAATGGCACCATACTGCCTGGCATGACGGTAGTGTGTGGTGATTCTCACACCTCTACCCATGGCGCTTTTGCTGCGCTCGCACACGGCATTGGCACCAGCGAGGTAGAGCACGTTTTTGCCACGCAAACATTGCTTGCCAAAAAAGCCAAAAATATGCTGATCACAGTCAAAGGCAAACTGCCGGTGGGATGTGGTGGCAAAGACATTATTTTGGCTATCATTGGCAAAATTGGCACAGCGGGCGGCACAGGCTACACCCTGGAATTTGCAGGTTCTGCCATTCGATCGCTCAGCATGGAAGGGCGAATGACCCTGTGCAACATGGCCATTGAGGCAGGTGCGCGTGCAGGATTGGTAGCGGTTGATGAGAAAACCATTCAGTACATCAAAGGTCGTCCGCTCGCCCCCGTTGAGAATGTAGAATGGGATCAGGCCGTGACTTACTGGAATACGCTGCATTCTGACGCTGCTGCCCATTTTGATGCCGTCGTTGAACTTGATGCAGCTCAAATTGTTCCGCAAGTGACCTGGGGAACATCCCCTGAGATGGTGTTGGGTGTGAATGACTACGTGCCAGACCCCCAATGTGAAAAAGATGCCAACAAGCGTGCAGCCATGGAGCGTGCGCTGACCTACATGGCACTTGAACCCGGTCAAGCGATCAATGCACTGTCTTTGGATAAGGTTTTTATCGGATCATGTACCAACAGTCGCATTGAAGATTTGCGTGAAGCTGCCGCCATAGTCAAACGGTTAGGTGTCAAAATTGCCCCCAACGTCAGATTAGCCATGGTGGTGCCAGGATCGGGGTTGGTCAAAGAACAGGCTGAACGCGAGGGGTTGCACACGATTTTTCTCTCAGCAGGTTTTGAATGGCGTGAGCCAGGCTGCTCGATGTGCCTGGCCATGAACGCCGACCGGCTAGAGCCAGGTGAGCGTTGTGCTTCCACCAGCAATCGCAATTTTGAGGGTCGCCAGGGGGCGGGAGGGCGTACTCACCTGGTTAGCCCTGCCATGGCTGCTGCGGCTGCCATTCATGGTCATTTTGTTGATGTCAGAAAAATTATCCAAGATGCAAAAATTTAACAGTCACACAGGTGTGGTGATGCCGCTTGACCGCGATAACGTCGATACCGATGCTATTATTCCCAAGCAGTTTCTCAAGTCCATCCACAAAACCGGCTTTGGGTCAAATTTATTTGATGCGTGGCGTTATCTGGATGCCGGCTACCCTGGTCAAGATGCAGCCAGCCGCCAGCCCAACCCTGATTTTGTGCTCAATCTTCCACGCTACCAAGGGGCATCCATTTTGCTGGCGCGTCACAATTTTGGTTGCGGTTCATCACGAGAACATGCGCCTTGGGCCTTGGATCAATACGGCATTCGTGCCATCATTGCCCCCAGTTACGCTGACATTTTTTTCAACAACTGTTTTAAAAACGGTTTGTTGCCTATTGTGCTGAACGAAACACGTGTGTCCCAACTGTTTGACGAAGTCGCAGCAGTTCCTGGCTACACACTCACCATCGATCTTGAACGCCAGGTGATTGGCAAACCCAACGGCGATGAGCTGCCTTTTGAAGTGCAAGCCTTTCGCAAGTACTGTTTGCTCAATGGCCTCGATGACATTGGTTTGACGTTGCGTCATGCTGACAAAATACGAGCTTTTGAAACACAACGTTTGAAACAAAAACCCTGGTTAGCCCATACGCTGACTGCGTAAGTGGCTATATTTACAATAGCAAGATAATACTCAGATGAAAATTGCAGTTCTACCGGGTGACGGTATTGGTGTTGAAATTGTGGCTGAGGCCGTCAAAGTTCTCAATGCCCTTGACTGTCGCTTTGAAATGGAAACCGCTTTGGTGGGCGGTGTTGCTTACGAGGCTATCGGCCATCCTCTGCCAGAGTCCACCTTGAAGCTGGCCCAAGAGGCTGATGCCGTGTTGTTTGGTGCTGTGGGCGACTGGAAATATGACACCCTTGAACGCGCGTTGCGGCCAGAGCAGGCTATTTTGGGGCTTCGCAAAAATCTTGGGCTATTTGCCAATTTCCGCCCGGCCTTGTGTTTTGATGCGCTTGTTGGCGCTTCAAGTTTGAAACCTGATTTGATTGCAGGACTTGATATTGTGATCATCCGCGAACTCACAGGTGATGTCTATTTTGGCAAACCACGGGGTCGCCGAACGGCAATCGATGGGCATTTTGTGGGCAGTGAAGAAGCGTATGACACCATGCGCTACAGCCGCCCCGAAATTGAGCGCATTGCCCATCTGGCATTTGGCGCAGCCCAAAAACGCAAGGCTGCTGGTTCAATGGGGCGCGTTACCAGCGTCGATAAAGCCAATGTGCTTGAGACTTCTCAACTTTGGAGGGATGTGGTCGCAGAGGTGGGGACGCACTACCCAGACATCATGCTAGACCATTTGTATGTTGATAATGCGGCCATGCAACTGGTGCGTCAGCCCAAACAGTTTGACGTGATCGTGACGGGCAACCTGTTTGGCGATATTTTGAGCGACGAGGCTTCCATGTTGACAGGATCGATTGGCATGTTGCCTTCAGCCTCCATCAACGCGCAAGGCCAGGGGCTTTTTGAACCCAGTCACGGCAGCGCCCCAGACCTTGCCGGTAAGGGCATCGCCAACCCTCTTGCTACCATCTTGAGTGCAGCCATGATGTTGCGTTTCAGTTTGAATCAGCCAGAGGCAGCGCAGCGCATTGAAGTGGCAGTCAAGAAAGTGTTGGCCCAAGGTTTGCGTACAGCAGATATTTACAGTGCTGGCACAACGTGTGTCAGCACGGTCGAGATGGGAACCGCAGTGGTTAAATGTCTCTGAAGTTTGAAATAAAATTGAAAGGAAATAGCAATGAAAACAGGTAACGTAGTGGGTTTGGTAGGCTGGCGCGGCATGGTAGGTTCGGTGTTGATGGATCGCATGCAAGCCGAGGGCGATTTTGATCTGATTGAACCCGTGTTTTTTTCAACCTCCAGTGCAGGTAGCAAGTCACCTGCACCAGCAAAAAACGAAACCCTGCTCAAAGATGCATTTGACATTGAAGCCTTGAAAAAATGCGACATCATCATCAGTACACAAGGCGGTGACTACACATCGGACATTTTTCCCAAATTGCGTTCTTCTGGCTGGACGGGGCACTGGATTGATGCTGCCTCTACCCTGCGCATGAATGATGATGCCATCATTGTTCTTGATCCAGTCAATCTGCCCGCCATTCAAAACGCACTGGTCAAAGGTGGCAACACTTGGGTGGGGGGTAACTGCACCGTGAGTTGTATGCTCATGGCGGTGAAGTCGCTTTACAAAGCCGGTTTGGTGGCATGGATATCCACCCATACTTACCAAGCCGCCAGCGGAGGTGGTGCCCAACACATTCGGGAACTGCTCACCCAGTTTGGTACGCTTCATGCCGAGGTTAAATCCTTGCTTGAAGACCCCACATCCTCCATCCTTGAAATTGATCGCAAAATCATTGCCAAGCAGCGTTCCCTGAGCGCGGCTGAAATGACCCATTTTGGAGGTGTGCCACTCGCAGGCTCTCTTATTCCCTGGATTGACAAGGACTTAGGCATTGGCAAACAGGCAGATGAAGAAAATTGGGGCATTTCCCGCGAAGAATGGAAAGGCATGGCTGAAACCAACAAAATTTTGGAACGTGGGCATGCATATGGTTGTTGGCCAACTGCGGTCGATAGTTATTGTGTGCGCGTCGGGTCCATGCGCTGCCACTGTCAGGCATTAACCATTAAACTGAAACATTTTGTTCCTCTTGCCGACATAGAAGCCTTGATTGCTGCTGACAATGAATGGGTTCAACTTATTCCCAACACCAAAGAAGCCACACTTGAACATTTAACGCCGGTGGCGGTGACGGGCACTTTGAACATCCCGATTGGGCGTGTGCGCAAGCTCGCCGTTGGGCCAGACTATGTGGGTGCGTTTACCATCGGGGATCAACTGCTGTGGGGAGCTGCCGAACCCTTGCGTCGCATGTTGAGAATTTTGCTGGCTGCGTCATAGGCGCTTAGGATATGGTCAATAATAAGTTGTGCATTTGGCTCGTCAGATTTGGGCGCACTGCGTCGTTACAAATCGCT
>CAIYWD010000145.1 GCA_903929815.1 uncultured beta proteobacterium | reverse complement strand
GCCTGCACTTGTGACGGCTAATCAGCCAAATGTGTGAGCTTCCCCTGCCAAGAAAACCACGTGAGCGAATCAAACGTAACCCATTGATATTGCATTTGTCCCGCATTAAGTGGGAAGCCAGGTCAACTGAGGAATCTAGGATAATGGCTCACCCATTCACCTGAAAGGACATTGCCATGGGACTTGCAGCCCCAAAACCCTTTTTTACCGCCGACGACTATCTTTCGTGGGAACCTTCGCAGTTGGATCGTCACGAATACCTTGATGGCGAGGTCTTTGCCATGGCGGGTGCTGAAGACCGCCACGTCACCGTAGCGATGAACATTGCTTTCGCACTGCGCCAGCACCTCAGTGGCAGCGCGTGCCGTACCTACATGAGCGACATGCGTTTGCACGTTGCTGCCGCCAACAGTTACTTTTACCCCGACGTGATGGTCACTTGCCATGCGCTTGACCTAGCCAGCCCAATGGTCAAGACAGCCCCCAAGCTCCTCATTGAAGTGCTTTCCCCCAGCACCGCCGCCTACGACCGGGGACAAAAATTCAGTTACTACCGCAGCTTGGACAGCCTTGAAGAATATGTGCTGATTGACCCAAATACCCGCTGCACCGACTGTTATCAAAAAAATACCGATGGTCTGTGGGTGCTGCACCCTTTCGCTATGGGTGAGTCTGTTGCCTTGACCAGCGTGTCACTGGTACTGAGTGCGACGCAGTTGTTTGCCGATGTTTTGGATGTCTGATGATGATTGGACTTGATTGAAAACCTGGGCACTGGTTCAGTTTAATGACTTATAAAAGTTATTTATTTTTAACAGCTGTTGCGAAAGAATTTCATATCCTAAGCAGGCAACGCGATCTGATGATCAACACTGAACTGGTAGTCTTTAAAAATATGTTCGGCGCTTAATAATTTGAAACTGCCATCTGCTTCGCGCCGTGTAGTGTCTTTAAGCCTGTAGGTGGTATGCCCACATGTCCAGCACTTGAAATTGCGCATTTGGGTACACAGGCAGGTTTTGTCTTTGACCGACAAATTTTTACCGTCTGGGTGCAAGGCCAGTTCACGGTTATAGGAAATAATGTAAGCGCAATTGCCCGAGCCGTCGAGCAAATAGCCGTAAGACTCACAATTGGGGCGGATGTTGTCACCAATCGCGGGGGAGCTTTTTAACATGCGCATGGGGTAGCCCGTGGGTGAAATGGTATTGACTTCAATATCCTCTTCATTGGCACAGTAGTAGTGTTGTTTGACATCTGCTGGCAAACCGCACTCGTGAGACACCGTAAAGCGGGTAGCCACCTGAACTGCTGCTGCGCCACCTTCTAAAAACGACACAGCATCGCTGCCGGTAAAAATGCCACCGGCAGCAATCACGGGAATGGAAAGATGCTCCTGTTTAAGGTATTGAATGACCTCAGCGGTGATGGTGACTAAATCATATTGCGCCCAGTCTAGGCCAAAGCCCAAATGTCCACCAGCCAAGGGGCCTTCAACCACTACAAAATCAGGCAGACGATTGAGCCTGGCGCTCTTGCGCAAAAATAGTTGCAAGGCACGCAACGACGAGATGATGATGCCCAGTTTGGCATCACGAAACCTGGGGTGATCGGCAATCAGCGCGAATGAACCCAGGTGCAAACCAGCGCTCAAGGTAATGCCATCAATGCCAGCATCCAAGGCGGAAGCCATGCGCACTTGCAGGGTTTCACGCGGGCCATTCATGGTCAGCTTTTCCATGCAATTGACAAAAATTAAACCATCGCCCTTTTTGGCTTCCATGGTAGCACCCACATGGCGACGCGTAGCATCGGCCAGAATGTCAAGGTCAAACTTGACATCTGATTTATCGGTGTTGTGAATGTTGTATTTATACAGACGGGTTTTGTCTTTCACAAAACTGGTGTCAAAACGCCTGTCAGACACGACGTTAACCATGGCATCTGAAATGTGCCCAATACCGCCCAGACGTGCAGCTTCCAGGGCCAGCTCAGCCGTCGAAATATCAACACCCATACCGCCCACCACTATTGGCACGTATTCTTGTTTGCCGAATGTCAGGCGAAAATCATCCACACGTTTCATGAAAATCCTTGAGGCATTAAGCCACCTCGATAGAGCCAGGGTAAAGAAATTACCCACCCGAGTTCGATAGTTATCATTTTAAGTACTTGATTTTTAATGACATCAGTTTTTATAACCGCACAATTTATTGAAAATATTTTACAATAAATCAATGAGTTACACGAAACTATCGAACTTGGATGCACAGGGAGTAAGGCAGCGAAGAAGCCAACAAATTGACAAGACAATAACATCTTGAACCGTCTTTATTCTAGCTGTCCCCTTGAATTTATATCGTGCTGCTGTGTTGTGGAATTCTCTGTACCCTGATAGGGGTACAGAAGGGCTTTCGCCCTCCCCTCCCTCCGAACCGTGCGTGCGGTTTTCCCGCACACGGCTCTCCAGTTAGTCTGAACTTCTTTCCTCAATTTGGCTAAATTTCATTATAAATCAACATGTTAATCCATAAATACAGGGAGACAGAAGTCAGATCCAGCGATACCAATAGATCGATAATTTAACCGTCCTGCCTGGGGGAATTTGACTGGCCATCAGGGGGGTCGGTGCGTAGGTAGTCGGCCAGAGCTGCGCGCTCTGCTGCAAACTCTTTTTGAACACTGCTGATGAAGATGCGTTGCAAGATGGGGTTTCGATTTATTAGCGAAATTGGCCTGTATCGCTTGATGGTACTGCGTAAGCCGCTATCAAAATTAAGTCACAATCAAGCGCACTGGCTTGCCAATTCGGCTGAGTGAGTGCGACCATCAAATTCAGACTTTCTGATCCGCACCCGTCAAGAAGCAGAATTATTGGAATCAGGCATGGCACACGTGGAATCGGTGTCCCGCCGCTTGGATTTTGAACAGAGCCGGGACGGCTCTGCTACAGTATGTGCATCAAGAATGACCCACCAACCCAGTAGCGAGCAAAATAACGCGGATGCTACCGTTCAGGGTTTCATCATAACTCGTGCCACATATCACGTGTACATCGGGCGAGATAAAGTTGCTAAGGGTTTTCATTGCCAGCCCGATTTCGGACAGCCTAAAAGTCTCTTTAGGACCGGAGATGATCACCAATATCCCCAAAGCATCCGACAGGTTAGCATCCTGTAGCAAAGGACAAGCAATCGCCTGTTCTGCGGCAAGGCGACCGCGCTCGGGGCCGCTGGCCATGCCCATCGCCATCACGCCCAAGCCGGGGTTGTCTATGGACGTACGCACATCCTCAGCTTCAACGCACACATAGTCGCGGACATTGATAATTGTAGAAATGCCACTCACAACATTTTTTACGACCTCGTTATAAAGAGCATAAACATCGTCCTGATGGCCATTCTTGCCTATCGTCTGATGCAATGTTTCGTGACGAATAACAATCAGCGAGTTCACATGGGTTTGTAGCGTGGACAAATCCCCACGGGCATGTTCCCAGTCATCGGAGCCGTCAAAGTCAACTGGCACTGTGACAATGCACACAGTCAGCGTCCCCAGGCTTTCACCTATATGGGCAATACGGGCCATCTCTGCAGCCGCCCGAGCGTCACTACTCATATCACCAATGATAAAGAGAAAATAAGAACCTTCGAGTGCGGCGCGGATGTCATCTTCGGTATTGGAGCCAATGAATTTGACGTTTTGCACGTTACCAGCCATCATGTGTGCCACCGCATTGCAACCGGCGCTGCCAACACCAATGATGCATGGCACACAGCAGTCGTTGACTGTCCACCGTTCAAGATCGTCTGGTATGAGCTGCGCCGCAATCAAAGAAGGCAGCGCAGAGACCGCCAAAACGGACATAGAAGATTGAACAAATTGATGCCGGTTAATCATCGGAATTCTCCGTGGTTTGAAGGAAAAGCCAGTGTAGCGATGGCAAGCGACAAAGTGCGTCGTTCGCACACTGCAGAGCCTCATTGTTCCAATGCTGAATCATCGTTCAGATTTGCAAAAACGCTGCTTGCAGTAAACGGGGCAATATCTCACCTGCAGCACCATGAAGTGACCATGAGCAAGCCGCATCCAACTGCGTCACCGTCGGGTTGATCAGGGCCACCCTCGCACCCGCTTGTTTTGCCAAAATGGGTATCTGTGCCGCTGGATAGACCAAGCCGGATGTCCCGATGGCAAAAAGCAGGTCACACGCTTGTGCAAGAGTGTTGGCGCAAAGCAGTTCCCGCTGCGGCAAGTCTTCTCCAAACCAGACAACGCCGGGGCGAACATCACCACCGCATCGGCTGCAAGCTGGTGGACTCAGGCGGCGACCGCCCCCTTGTTCGTTAGGTACACCAGGTGCAAACGTATGTGCTTGTCCGCAGGTGAGGCAGTACGGGTGGTGCAAGCTGCCATGCAAGTGCAACACATTCTGACTGCCAGCGCGTTCGTGCAAGTCATCGACGTTTTGTGTCACAACGGTGAGCTTGGGAATATGCTGTGCCAAAGCGGCAATAGCCCTGTGTGCAGGGTTGGGCTGCGCCCCCAAAACTTTCATGCGCCGCCATTCATACCATCCCCAGACAAGTTCTTTATCTCTACGAAATGCCGCTGGGGTGGCAAGGTCTTCTGCATCAAACCGCTCCCACAGGCCGGTGAACGAATCTCGAAAAGTTGGGATGCCGCTTTCGGCCGATACCCCTGCACCGGTAAAGACGACGATGTGCTTTGCTTGCCTGATCGCAATGACCAAATCTTGTGGCGGGGTTTCGGTGTCATGAAATATTGGGCGCATCAGTGGTCTCCTTGTCTGGTGCTGCGGTGTTGCAAATAGCGCCAGAGCAAGTTAGCGCGAAGTCCATTTTCGCTCCTTTTCCCAACGATCAAGATTCTTGATCTCATCATCAAACTCCCAACGCGTCAAGCGGTCAATGTCGAAGGCCAACCACTAAAAACTTGAGCATCGAGTGTAACGAACAGAAGGAGTGATGGGATGAGCGAATCAGTGTTAGTGCCAGAAATGGCTAAACAAACTGAATCCACACCAAACCAGGGGGGAAGGTGGAACACGATGTCTGGACGGAGCGTATGTTGGCGGCACTGGTAACGGTGTCTAAACAGAAGTTCTTTCCTCAATTTGGCTAAATCTCATCATAAATCAACATGTTATTGCAATTGTCAATGCAAATATGTAGACATGCACATAAATCTCATCCCAAATCGTGGTTCTTCCCCCACCGTGTTGCTGCGCGAGTCTTACCGCGAAGGTTCCAAGGTTTGCAAGCGCACACTGGCCAACTTGTCGGCGTTATCTACTGCGCAAGTGCAGATGATTCGTGCCACTTTGCGTGGTGATGTTTTGCAGCCGATTGATAAAACCTTTGAGATCACCGCTTCGTGCGCCCACGGTCATGTGCAAGCGGTGTCCTTGGCCATGCAACGTTTGGGCTTTGTCTCACTGCTGGGCACCAAGCCCTGTCCTGAGCGCGATCTGGTGTGCGCGATGGTGGCTTCACGCATCATCTGCCCCGCTACCAAACTGGCGACTATCCGTTTGTGGCACACCAGTACTCTGGCTGCTGAGTTTGGCGTGACTTATGCCAAAGAGGATGACCTGTACGCAGCCATGGACTGGTTGCTCGTGGGCCAGGACCGGATTCAAAAGAAGTTGGCAGCGCGTCACCTCAAAGAAGATGCCTTGGTGCTGTATGACCTCTCATCTTGCTACTTTGAGGGCTCGCACTGTCCCTTGGCGAAGTTGGGCTACAGCCGAGATGGCAAGCGCGGCACCCTACAGGTCAACTACGGGCTACTCACCGATGATCGGGGCTGTCCGGTGGCGATCTCGGTGCATGAAGGTAATACCTCAGACAGCACAACGTTCATGCCGCAGGTCACGCGTTTGCGTGAACAGTTTGGCATCAAGCGAATGGTGATGGTGGGTGATCGGGGCATGATCTCGCAAAAGGCCATTGATGAGATGAGCAAAGACGAATATCTGGCCTGGATCACTGCGCTGCGCAGCAGTGCCATTCGCACACTGGTGCAGCAGGGTGCTGTTCAGATGGGCTTGTTTGATGAGCGCAACTTGCTGGAGATCAGCAGTCCAGATTTCCCCGGTGAGCGCCTGGTGGCGTGTCGCAACCCGGAGCTGGCCAAACTGCGGGCACACACTCGGGATGATTTGCTGGCGGCTACCGAGAAAGACCTACAGATCATTCAGGCCCGAGTGGCCGCTGGCAAGCTCGCAGGTGCGGACAAGATCGGTGTGGCGGTGGGTAAGGTGGTCAATCGCTACAAGGTGTCCAAGCATTTTGAGTTGACCATCACCGATGACAGTTTGACGTTCACCCGCAAGATCGACAACATTGCTGCTGAGGCGGCGCTCGATGGGTTGTACATCATTCGCACCTCGGTGCAGGCTCAGCGCATGGATGCGCCCGCCTGTGTGCGAACCTACAAGTCGCTGGCTCAGGTGGAGCGTGCATTTCGCTCGATCAAGACGATGGACTTGAAGGTGCGTCCGATTCACCACCATCTGGAGGGTCGGGTACGCTCACATATCTTTCTGTGCATGCTGGCCTACTATGTGGAGTGGCACATGCGCCAGGTTTGGCGTGAACTCACATTTGCCGATGAGGATCAAGCTGCCAAGCTTGTACGTGACCCGGTGGCACCGGCCACGCGCTCTGATGCGGCGATGAAAAAGGTGCTCAGCCTCACTTTGGAGGATGGCTCGCCAGTGCATAGTTTTCAGACATTGATGGCACAACTACAGGCAATTGTGCGCAACACCTGTCGCACGCCAGGTAGTGCGGCAAATGCGCCCACTTTCGAGATCATCACAACGCCCAACCCCACACAAAAACAAGCCATCGAATTGATCAATCGGATAAAACCGTAGACAGAGCGCGGAACCAAAATTAATGCGGTTTCCATTGGGGAAACTCGACTTTTTTGGTCAAGAACTTCAGATTAGCTCTACGCAACTTCACTCGTGCGACATTCGGCTCGAATGATCGCACACTGCCCTGACGCACTGAATACAGATTGCCCCAACTCGGACTAGGTAGTGTCTGACCGAAAACCCTCGATTTTTTAAAAAACCCGCCACCTGATTTACTAAAAAACGACTTTCTCTCGGCTTTTCCATTACATTCTTCATTATTTCTATACTTTTTTTTCT
>CAIYWD010000144.1 GCA_903929815.1 uncultured beta proteobacterium | reverse complement strand
TGCACTGGATTCCCGCCTTCGCGAGAATGACGGCATTTGACATGAGGTCTAAACAGTTACTCAAGTCTGGCAGACTCCTAGAAAGAGGGCTTGCACCCGGCACTTGCTGTGCTACGAAGAACGAACGCTGTCCTTGTGGTCAAATGATCACTGTAAGCGACTGAGGTGAATTGAGATGACTGATAGAAAACCATTTGAAATAGCACGTGAAACACTCAAGCAGCTTACCGTGCGAAAGCTGCCCCCTACACCGGCCAACTACCAGCGTATCTACAGTGAAATGGCGGGCATTCCGATAGAGCCGACTTTTCCCGTGGATCGTCTGCGCGATATTGCAATAGCTCTTCCGACCAAAACGCCAGGGCAGCAAAAACAGCGGGGCCTGTTGGAGTCTGCCATCAATAATTTGAATTGGAACGGTGTCAAAAGTGCCTTGATGGCCTATGGCGGCTTTAGTCCACCTGCCTCATCACCTTCAGATGCAACCAGACCTATGGTGATGACAGAGAGCAAACCCGCGCCAGGCTCACCTTCACTGACAGCAGATTTTTTCGGCCAGATTGCGCGGATGATTGAATACACCCAGCCCGCTTTGGGCAATGAGGATGAACGCTTCAACTCGCAAACCCAGACTTTGATTCTTGCACTGCGCCAGCCCAACGCTGATGCTTCAAATGTCAAACAAATGCTGGTCAGCTACGGTAACCGCTTGTCATTTGCGGCTGAAGATCAGGTTGAAGTGAAAAACGTGCTGCTTCGGCTGTTGCACCTGATCATTGAAAACATCAGTCACTTGAGTCTGGACGACACCTGGCTCAAAGGACAGGTCGATGCACTCATGACAGTATGCGCACCCCCTCTGACGCTGCGACGGCTTGACGATGTGGAACTTCGACTCAAGGATGTCATCTTCAAACAGACCGAGGCCAAAGAGCGCGCACACAAGGCACAAGAAGAAATGCGCCACATGTTGACAGCGTTTATTGAACGACTGGCCACCATGTCCACATCCACCAGCGTGTTTCATTCTCAAATGGAAGATAGCGTCAAGCTGATTGAACAAGCCAAAAGCCTCACTGAAATTACTCCCGTGCTCAAAAACGTGGTCAGTGCCACGCGTGATATTGCGCATGAAAGCCAGTTGGTGCGCGATGAATTGCAGAGTTTGAAGAACAAAGCACAAGCCGCCGATGCAGAGTTGATCCGACTGCACCAAGAGCTAGACAGGGCCAGTGCCCAGGCTCGCCATGACCCCTTGACCGGCGCACTGAACCGACAAGGGCTAGACGAGGCCATCAATCGTGAAATATCCAGCTTCAAACGCAAGGAAACTCCGCTCAGCGTGGCCTTGCTTGACATTGACAATTTCAAAATGCTCAACGACACCATTGGCCACGCAGCAGGAGACGCAGCGCTCACACACCTTGCCGGCGTTGCGCGTGAAGTCATGCGCCCGCAAGACACATTAGCCCGTTACGGTGGCGAAGAGTTTGTTATTTTGTTGCCCGACACTGTTTTAGAACAAGGCATGGAAGCCATGACGCGTCTGCAACGTGAACTGACCAAACGGTTTTTTTTGGCAGGTAACGAAAAAGTGCTGATTACATTCAGTGCTGGCGTAGCACAAGTAGCCACAGACGAGACGGGTATGGAGGCTGTTCGGCGTGCTGATAAAGCCATGTATCTGGCCAAACGTGCGGGTAAAAACAGGGTGTTTGGAGCTTGATGAAAGTAGGAATGAGAAATGAGATTGGGCAATGGGCGAACGTAAGAAATACAATAAAAATTGTAGCGCCACTCTTGGGGGCGTAGACATCTTGCCCGCATTAGATTGGCTGTCATGGATGCTCACTGCTGGCAAGATGCCCGCGCTCCCAGCGTGTTTTTCATGATTCGGGGTGGTAAAACTGGTGTGACAGTTAGGATATGGTCAATAATAAGTTGACCATATCCTTAAGACGAGTCGGGACGAATAAATTCAGCCCTACCGATCCAAAGCTGCGAATAAACCGATGTTGGATCAAAATTATTCCATTATTTGACTATCAAAAAGATAGCTAACTATGCAATAGGGACGTGCGTTAAAGGCCGATTTGTTATACAAAAACATCACTCAAGCTCGTGCAACTTAACAGGTGAACATTGCCGCCGCTGCATCACTTTGAACCGCATAGGACGTAAAATTTGAATTAAGAGTTACTGGAATAAAGGTTCACTTGATGTGTAAACTGCAAACATTGTCAGAAGAATATCTGAGCCAATGCCGTCGCTCGTTACAACCCCAGCAATTCATAGCGTAGCAATTAAATTGATAAATCAGCAAGATAGAGGTGTGTTGACATCAATTCTTCTGACTATCTTTGTAACAAATGTTACCATCAGATAGACAAGCGTTAAAACTCTAACCAGTTGATTAAATTTAATATTTCTAAATGTCAGTTTTGTCTTGGTGAAAATTTTGGCTTCTTCCTGCTCCAAAATCTTGCGTGACGCTCTGAATTGCTGCACGCCCCACACCAAAGAGTGCTCAATATGCGACCTCATTTTTTACTAGTACTTTTATTTTTCGCCCTCATCTGCGTATCTTCTCAAGCACAATTTCGTGTTGAAGTGTCGGGTGTAGGGTTGACACAACTGCCCATCAGTGTTGTACCGTTTCGAGGTCAAGACGCATCTGGGCAAAAAATTGCAGACATTATTCAAGCCGATCTTGAACGAAGCGGACAATTTCGTGCAATTCAAATTTCACTGGGTGTGCCAGACGAAACAACACATCCTGATTTGAATATTTTGAGGCAAGCCAACTCTGACGCTGTAGTGTTTGGCAGCGTCACACTCCTCGCTGACGGTCGTTTTGACGTGCGCTTTCGCCTTTGGGATGTCGTGAAAGGGCAAGATTTGGGGGGGCAAAGTTTCGCCGTTCCACAAGGTCAATTGCGACTTGCAGCCCATCGCATTGCCGATATGGTGTATGAAAAACTCACGGGCGACAAAGGTGTTTTTTCCACGCGAATTACTTACGTCACCAAGTCCGCGCTGCGCTACCAGCTTTGGGTTGCCGATGCCGATGGAGAAAATGCACAATCCGCTTTGTCAAGCCCTGAGCCTATCATTTCGCCATCCTGGTCACCCGATGGTCAGCAGATCGCTTATGTCTCTTTTGAATCCCGAAAACCCGTGGTTTACGTGCATAACGTCAGTCTTGGAAAACGTCGCCTGGTTGCTAATTTCAAGGGTTCTAACAGTGCGCCCGCGTGGTCACCTGACGGAAAAACTTTGGCAATGACCTTGAGTTTGAATGGGGGATCACAGCTCTTTTTGTTAAGTCCTTCTGGTGGCGAGCCACGCCGTCTGATTCAGTCTGGAAGCATTGATACTGAACCCGTATTTTCCCCTGACGGGCAAAGCATTTATTTTGTCAGTGACCGTGGGGGGTCACCCCAAATTTATAAAACATCGATCACAGGTCAAGGTGTTGAACGTGTGACTTTTACGGGAAACTACAACATTTCTCCATCCATCAGTCCAGATGGGCGGTGGATGGCCTATATTTCCAAAGTGGGCAGTGCGTTCAAATTACACCTCATGGACATGGCTACTACAACGATCAGGTCACTTTCAGACACATCAGCAGATGAAAGTCCAAAATTTGCCCCCAACAGCAAGCTGTTGATTTACGCTACGCAGCACAACGGTCACGAAGCACTCTTGACATCAACACTGGATGGCAAGGTTAAGGCTAAACTGAATGGTCAGAACGGGGACATTCGTGAACCCGATTGGAGTTCCTTTCTTGAGCAGTAATTTTTTAGGAGTTGTATGATGAAACAATGGTTTACAGTGTTGTGTTTGACCATCTTGATGATGGGTTGTGGGACGACCGTGCCACTGAACAATGTGCCGGTAGAAACGGCAAAACCCACTCCGGTTGCCAATAATCCCACTGGTGGTGACAGTTCAGTTTCCAACAATACGGCACTGTCTCCGGTTGATCTGGGGCAAAATCAACTGGGCACTGAACCTTCTGAATTTTCACGAATTGTTTATTTTGATTTCGACAGTTATGTCATCAAACCAGAATTCGAAACTGTCATGGTCGCCAATGCACAGTTTGCCAAGAACAACCCATCGCGTAAGATGATGCTTGAAGGTCATACCGATGAAATAGGGGGACGTGAATACAACTTGGCATTGGGTCAAAAACGGGCTGAGGCCGTGCGTGATGCCTTGTCCATTTTGGGTGTGTCTCAAAATCAAATGGAAGCTGTGAGTTTTGGTAAAGAAAAACCTGCTGTAGCAGGCTTTGGTGAGGCCTCGTATTCCCAAAATCGTCGCGTTGAATTGAGATACCCATGAAATTGAAGTCTATGCAAAACATGATTGTTCGTACAAGTTTGGTGTGTTTGGTCATGCTATTGGCACTGGCAAACGCACACGCGGCATTGTTTGAAGATGATGAAGCGCGCAAGGCTATTCTGGAATTGCGTCAAAAAGTTGAAAACAACCGTTTGACCGTTGAGCAATACAAGAGTGCAAACGCCACCGAAACATCAGCCCTTGGTAACAGTTTGCTGGGTTTGTTGCGTCAAATTGAGCTGTTGCGCAGCGAACTTGCCAATTTGCGAGGAATGAATGAGCAACTTGCCAAAAATTTGGCAGAACTTCAACGCCAGCAAAAAGACGACTCACAAAGCATCTCTGATCGCATTGGCAAGATCGAGCCACTGACAGTGACTGTAGATGGTGTGGCCTTTATGGCAGAGCCTAATGAAAGACGCGCCTTTGATGCCGCCCTGCAAGTCTTTAAAAGTGGCAATTTTCTGGCGGCACAACATCACTTTGTTGACTTTATTGAACATTATCCCAGCAGTGGTTACTTAGCTTCTGCCTTTTTTTGGCTTGGAAATGCACAGTACGCCACGCGAGACTACAAAGAAGCCATTATCAATTTTCGTGCTTTGGCGACCAAGTCACCTGGGCATTTGCGTACACCTGAAGCCATCTTGTCAATTGCCAATTGCCAATTGGAGCTAAAAGATTCACGTAGCGCACGCAAGACACTGGGCGACCTCATCCACAATTATCCAAAATCTGAAGCAGCCGTCGCTGCCAAAGAACGACTGGCCTTGCTCAAGTAAAAGTAAGTCCTGCCTGGCGCAATGTTTTTGGTATGGCTACAGACCAACGGTTTACTGGTGTTGAGAGATTATTTGGTGCTACAGGTGCGCGTGCTATCCAAAATTCCCATGTAGCCGTGGTGGGTTTGGGTGGTGTAGGTTCATGGGCAACGGAATCTTTAGCTAGAAGTGGTGTTGGCACTTTAACCCTGATTGATTTTGATCACGTTGCTCACTCCAACATGAACCGGCAAATCCAAGCTGTTGATGCAACTGTAGGTCAGGCCAAGGTTTTGGCCATGCGCGACAGAATTCTCACTTTTTATCCGCAATGCAAAATCAACTGTATCCAAGACTTTGTCAGTGAAGACAATTGGCCAACGATGCTACCCAACGGAGTCAATGCGCTCATAGATGCATGTGATCACATCAAAGCCAAAGTTATGATGGCGCAGTGGGCAAGAAATAACCCTGAATGTTTTTTCATTATGGCAGGTGCTGCCGGCGGCAAACGTTTAGCGCATGAAGTCAGCATTGCTGATTTGGCAGATGTGACGCATGATCCTGTATTGTCGAAAGTTCGCTACCAACTCCGCAGGAATCATGCAACATTACGCCAGATAAAAAAAATGGGAGTCTGCTGCGTGTTCAGTCCCGAACCTATTGCCATGCCAAATGCCCCCTCTGCCCTTATGAGCGACAGTGCCTGGAATAATCACAGCTATGGTTCTTTGGTTAGTGTTACAGCTACATCTGGGCATTGCGCAGCGGGTTTCATCCTGAATCAATTGGCAAGATCAGCTTTAAAATTGGCTACAATCTGATCATATGAACATAAGGTCATATCCTCCAAATTTCACCTAAAAAAACCTGACATTTGGATATAGAGATGTCTGAAAATTGTAGTTTTATACAAAATATCACTATGACTCAATAGGTTAAGTTTTTGCCATCTGGTAAATCTGTTTATAATTTGGCAAATTCTGGATAAGTTAATAAGTTTGGTAGTGCATCATCAATAGGATAAACTTCGACGTTCGCCCTGCAAAACATCGCTTTTGTATCCTGTTGATCAGGGCATTTTCATAAATTGTATTCAATAATTAAAACAGGTAAACCACTTGACTCTGCCGGTGAGGCAGTAGAAGTTTGGCATTTGCGTGAATATGTGCTTTACTGAATGCCAGTTATTCAATTACTCAATTACCAAGTAAAATACGCCAAGCAGAGAAGCATTGCAGTTATGTCTCTGGCGTGTTAGATTTTTAGCTGCAAGTGTTTCGTTTTGGCGCTGTGTAGTGGCTGGATGCAAACAAATCTGCGCGACGTGTCATTTTGATATTATGATATTAGCCGCTTTAAGCGGATCACAGTACTAAAACCTTTAGCTTTGCTAGAGGATGCCTGCTTTGGGTGGCCAAGAGGTTCTGGACGTAAGCTGTGTTTGCTTATATGGGATGTTAGCTCAGACGGTAGAGCAGCGGACTTTTAATCCGTTTGTCGTGGGTTCGATCCCCGCACATCCCACCAATTTAAGTATATGAAAACAATGAGCAATGTTACTGCATATTCAGTAGCAACATTGTTGCTATATCAGGATAAAAATACCTCATACCTGCGCTGTACCGCCCAAGGCACTTTATTTTTGTACCGTTCGATCACTCAGGGTCGGTTGTCTGAGTGCGCATAGACAAATACATGTACCCTCTGAAATTTTGCTCATAACTCGACAAAGGCTTTTTGTGATTGGGCGTTAGAAGATCGGTTTGCCCGTGCCGTTCGTGTAGCGTCCATCAAATAAAGCGCTCTTGGAATGCCGAAAATGTTGACACGGCAAGACGATCAAATTCAGGCAATTAATTCCTCGTATGCACGACCGCACCAGTAGGGGTGGACAGTCAATCTTCACGCCCAGTATTGATTAGGGCTTCATCATGAGTTTGAGTCTGAAAAATTGATCGTTTGCTGGAACTGCTACTGCTACTGCTACTGCTACTGCTACTGCTACTGCTACTGCTACTGCTACTGCTACTGCTACTGCTACTGCTACTGCTACTGCTACTGCTACTGCTACTGCTACTGCTACTGCTACTG
>CAIYWD010000143.1 GCA_903929815.1 uncultured beta proteobacterium | reverse complement strand
GTCTGATCAAAGCCATCTTTTTTGATGCGCTTGATAAGCTGTTCGCGCTGGGCCTGCACTTTGATGGGCCAAGCCTGGCCGGCAATCACCGTCACATGGCCCTCGGGCTGGCTGGGTGCCACATCAAAGGCGACGCCTTTGCCAGACAAACCCAGTCGATTGGCTCGGGCGGTGACGGCGGCGATAAAGTCTTTGCGGGCCTGCGGAGCGTAGGACTTGAGGGCAGCTTTGTTCATGGAATTTTTATAGGTCAAATAGGGCGCTAGGGCTTATGAGACGTGTGTCTGTTGCTATCAATTCACAAGTTATTTGTACTCATACTTGCTAACCACATCAAGCCTGCGCCCAGTCAGACAACAAAAAAAGTTGCACGCCAGGCATACACTTGAACCCTGCATCGTTGGTCAACAGTGCCGTGCAACACATGGCTTGCGCGGTGGCGGCGTGAATCGCATCGGGCAGCTTAAAACCCAGTTGAGCGCGCAAACGAGCCGCAGACACCAACACATCAGGATGAATGGGTGCGATTTCCAGCCCAGGCTGCTGTGACAAAACCGTCTGATACAACTGCACCAAGTCGTCAAGTGCCAACGCAAATGGACGCACCAAGCACTCGGCAAGGGTCAATGCACTCGTGGTTGCCTCAAAATGCCCCGACTCCATGGCAATAAAAACGTCGCGCAAAGGGGTAGCCCAAGGCTCCACGCCTTCAAGCGCATAAATAAATACGTTGGAATCAAGGTAAACGCGCTGACCCTGCAGCGCCTCGCTTAGCGTTCCCATGCGTCACGCTCCGAACGGATAAACGCATCGATGTGAGCAGCACTGTCAAAACACCCTTTTCCCTTACCAATCAATTGGGAAAGCGGCGTTGCCGTTGGGGAAAGCCGTACACGGGGTGATACCTGCACTGGCGTACCGGTCGGTGTTATGGGTGGCACTGCATCCAGCGGCCAAAGAATGGCTTCAACACGCCGATGTTGCATATCAGCAGGCACCGCAATGAAGGCTGGTGCGCTCTCAAAAACCATACGAGCTGGGTTCATTCGGGTTCTCCTGTTGGGTTATGGCGCTGCATGTGTATCGCGGTGCTGGGGTCAATTGACTGACATTGCAGTCTGGGGCATAAGCTTTGAGGGCGGCTTTGTTCATGAAATTTTTATAGGTCAAATAGGGCGCTAACCCTTATGTAGCTTGCGTTAGTAGCTATAAAAGTAGAAGCATCACAGACGATAAATGTGTTGTGCGATACGCGCCAACAGGTCTTCAAATGACACCTGACTTGCCAGAGCGCACTGGCTTCCTGGTTTCAGACATGGGCTGCCCACTCACTAAAAATTCGGCGGGTGCGGGCCGATGCATAGTTGGTGATGGCTTGTTGCAGTCGCTTTTCATCAAAGCTGCTTAGCTTGGTTTGCACAGTTTTGAGGACGGCATCAGCGTCTTCAGCCAGACCAGCCAGGTTATTGAGCATGTCAACCAACAAAAATTCGCGGGTCACCTGGCTTGCACGTGGAAAGTGTGGCTTTTCCCGAAAATCAAACTCAAAACCGGCCAACATGAACTTGCCATGGCGTTTGTGGTTATAGACCACGGTGGTGTTGTAGAGCTGGGTGGTGCCCAGCCCCAGGGTGTTGTAACTGCTGGGGTTAAAGATCAAAAAACGCTCGTCGTCCAGGAACTTGGCCACCAGTGCTTTATCGTCTGGCGGAGCTTGACCAAAGGGTGTCGTCTTGGGCACGTAATACAAACCCTGTGCGGCCTTGCGTACCACGCCAGAACGTACATAACGCCCCAGTTCCCGATCAACGTACTTGTCGGTCAAGTCTTTGCGGCGAAATACCTTGCCGGCGCTCAGGTTAAAGCGCATTTGAAAGCGTGATTGATCTGGGTTGGAGGTAGTTTGCATGGTAAAAATCTTCACTGACGTTTCATGCAGTATGACACAGGTTTTTTTGTAGGTCAAATAGGGCGCTAACCCTTATGCAGCTTGCGTAAGTAGCTATAAATACAATAGTAATATGGCGTTGACCTGACAAACTTCAAACCCAGTTTTCAATGGTCAGACCATCGACGCGGATGAACTCCCGTTCATTGTTGGTCACCAGTACCCAGCTTTCTGAATGGTCATTCAGAAAGACTCCCTGACCTGGGGCGGTGTGTCGTCGCGCCCCTGAGCCATGAAGTCAATGGGCAGTGTCGCAAGGGTGTCAAAAATGGCCGTGGCGTTGACGGGACGATCACGCAGGACAATGTCGTTGCCGTTTCGGAAGATTTCAACCTGATCCACGGTGAATCGAAATTCTTTGGGTAAGCGCACGGCCTGGCTGTTGCCAGACTGAAAAACGCGGGCGTATGTCATTGTGCGACTCCTTCAAATATATATTTTCAGTATTTACCTACTGCCAAAAAAATTTTAGGAGATGGCAGCTAAGCAAGCTATTGAACCCTTGCCATCCGCCCCGCCCTGACCGTCATCATCAATTCTGCCCTGAGTTGGGTCACAAAGGTTTCGACATCGGCTTCCGTCTCAAGGTAGCTCTTGGCCGAGAAATCGGCTGCTCGAATCACTTTGGTTGTTTTGGCTGTTGGCTGGCCGGTTTGCAGGAGCTGGGCTGCGTCACCTGATGTGGCACGCACGGGCTTCGCCGAGGCTTCAATCAGGGTGATGGCTTCATCCATGGCTTCGCCACCCTGGCCTTGCAAATACAAAATTTGAGCGATGCTGGTCTGGCTGGCGATACGGATTTTGAGCGATTGCAAAGTGCGCAAAGCCTGGTTGCAGGTGCCGGGACTGGCATGGGTGGCATCGAGTTTTGCCTGGACTTCAGCAATTCTTCCTTCAATGGACAAACACGCCCGCTCACGTTGTTGCTGTGCCAGTTGTTCGTTGACCGACATCACCGTGGCCAGAAGAGGCTCAATACGATTGATTTGGCCGTAGGGCCTTGGGTTGTCGCGGATATGAGTTAGCGCTGTCAGGGCGGCGGCAGCCTGGGGCATTTTGTGCAGTGCCCCGGTGTTGTCGGCAACAGAGCGCAGGCCATCCAGCAGTTTGCGCCAGACGGTGATTTGGGTCTTGTAAAAATGAACCAAATCATGAATGTTATCTGCAGCATCCAGCCAGTCGTCTTTTGCTGCCAACAGAGTTTCGATAAAGGCAAAGCTGTCATGAATGGCAAGCTGTTGGGCGATGCAATGCAGTAAGGCATCCAGGTCTGCTTTGCCCGGGTGATGGAGTGTGCTGGCCGTCAGGATGAACCCGTTGAGGTCAGATTGCCATTCAGACAAACGGGTACGAAAGTCAGTGACCAGCGTGTCTTCGTCTTCGCGCCCCAGTTGTTGAAAGAGGTCTTTGTACAGCTCACGTACACGTTTGAGGCTGGTGGCATCCGCCGTTTTGCGCTTCAGAATGGACACTTGCTTGAACCGTGCTGATTTGGTCAGGGGTTCTGTGGCGCTGGCAGGGTCAAGGTCTGAGCCTTCCAGCATGAGCTTGATTTCACCCGCCATGAACAGGCGGGCCATCAGCAAAACGATTTCCCATTCGGGCTTCCAGCCCCACGGAATGCCAGAAAATCGATTCACCACATCCGACAGCAACACCCTGGTCTGGCTGGCGGCCAGCATCAGGTACTCACGCATTTCCTTGATAGCCAAGGCATTGCCTTCATTGCCTTGCACATCAAGGTTTTGGCGACTCAAGTGGTCAGCGCTGAGTACCGCCCTGATTTCATCTTGTGGGTCGGCTTGGCGAACGTTCAGGAAATGCAGCTTGCTGTAGGTGTTGCTGATGAGGTAGTTGAGCAAGTCGTCCAATACCTTTTCGGGGCCAGTGGCTTTGATCTGTACGATCTGCCCCAAGGCAAAGCACTTACCTTGCGTGATCAGTTCAGACAGTTGATACACCAGACGCTGACGGCGTTCACGGTTTTCATCCTTGCGGTCACTCAAAATGCGTTTGAGCGATGGCGTGGCCTGGTCGGCTTTGGGGCTGACGATGTATTTTTCTATTCTTTTGTACAGCGCAAGTTCAATGTCCAGCCTGTTCCCTTCGGCCAGTCGAACAATGGCGCGGCCATGGCCTTCACTGCTGCGCAAAATGCACCTAGCTTCGTGCAAATGGTCGTAGTCATCACCCAGCGGGGTGAGCACTTCAAAGCTAAGGGTATGGTTGGCCTGCCGCAAGGGAGCACCATCGAGCAGGCGGTTGAATTCATAGTCGCCTTTGGTGTCACGGTGGCGAACTTTGGTTTGTCCTCCCAGAATTTCGTCAAAAATAATCTCGGCCAGCAGCCTGGATTTTTCTGCGGCTGAAACGTCAACGTGGCCGATTTCACGCGCTACATCGCGCTCTTCATTGGTCAAAAAGAACCATAAATCGCCATTGCGACTGACAAGACGTTGCTGCTCCAGTCTGGCCAGGCTCTCTTGAATTTTGCGTTTAAGGGCGAGTTTGTCAGCATCCATCTGGTCAATGCACAGGGTGGCCAGGTTGTCGATGGTGGGTTTGACGATGTCTGGAATGTAGCGAATGAGAAACATGGCCTTGAGCAGCAGGCTGTCGTAGGGCTGCAAGGCTGGGTTGTGCGGTGCTTCGTCAATCGAGCGTTTGGCCATGCCGTCGATAAAACTTTCGATCGACGGGTAAAAGTCATACAGAGGCACCAACACATCGGTGCTGTGATGGGCATTGTGCATGGCGGCAGACTGAAACGCGTCGAGCAAAGACCGCTCGCCGCGTGACAAATGCCTGCCAGTCGCCCCCACTTTTCGGATGGATTCAAAGATTTTTTGCAGCAGGGTGAACTGGTAGGGCACAAACGGATACGTTGCCACAAACTCTATCGAATCCTTGTAGCCACGCAGACTGACTGAATTGCCCATGAAACTGAGCTGATTGTTGATGACATCGCTTTGGCCTGCAAATACATCGCGCAGGGCAACGTGGGCAGCTTCGGTTTTGGCCAGCAGACGTTCGCTGATGACCTCATCGGTGTTGCTGCTGGCCAATGACAGGCGGGTGTGAAAACGTCCCTGGATTTTGGAGAAGTCCTGGCTGCGTGCTTTGTTGGCCTCGCCAATGGCGGCATCAATATCTTCCTGACTGGTGACAATGACCCAAGCGCGACCCCTGCATTGCGTGCCCAATTGTTCAGTGATGGTTTGCAGGCTGAGCATCAGCGGCGAACTGTTGCCAATGAACTGGCCTACCTCATCGACCAAAAAAATGACCTTGTGATGGGCAGGCTGCGTGGCCAGATGGTCATGGACCAATTTGGCAAAACCTTCGATGTTGATGCGGTGGCTGTCACGCGCATGGTCAAACCATTGGCTTGCAGACTCTGGCGTTATCTTTAAAGCCTGAGCCAGACTGACCACGATGTCGTCGCGTAAAAAGTCAACGGCATCGCGCTCCTGATTCCATGTACGGCCATTGGACTTGGCAAAACTGGCTTTGAAGATGTCAAAAACCCCCTTGCTCACCAGGTAACGTTCCATGTCGGCAATGTGGGGGGCATCCCCTGAGAATCCGAGCTTTTCATTGAACACGCGCAGGAACACTTGCAAAATGGCATCGCGTTCCGTTTTGCTATCTGCTTTGGCATCGATATTGAACAGGATCACATCGGCAGTGCCCAGCACGGCGCGTTGAATGTCGGCCAGCAGCATGGCATCCTTGATTTTCTGGTGATCAAAAAACTGGACGGCATGGCGAGTTTCACCGGTCTGGGGATGATGAGCCTGAATGTTTTCAAGCAAATAGGACAAAATTTTGATGAAGTGCGATTTGCCCGAGCCAAAGAAACCAGACACCCACACGCCCATACGATCGGTAATGGCTGCATCATCTGGGCAATCCATCGCCGCCAAATAGGCGTCAAAGAATTTGCGCAGATAGTCACTGATTTGCTTGGTGACCACATACTCTTCCAGCTCTTGCCAAATGCTGGCGGCATCCAATTGGTCAGCTTTGATCACACCATTGATGGGACGGTCAATGGGCTTTTGAAATAGTTCACGGATGTGCATGGGGGGAATACCAGTGGGAAGTGGAGAGTGGGAAGTGGGAAGTGGGAAGTGGGAAGTGGGAAGTGGGAAGTGGGAAGTGGGTAGTGGGTAGTGGGTAGTGGGTAGTGGGTAGTGGGTAGTGGGTAGTGGGTAGTGGGTAGTGGGTAGTG
>CAIYWD010000142.1 GCA_903929815.1 uncultured beta proteobacterium | reverse complement strand
TACGCACCCGATTGAGCTACTGGCAACACGTCTGGGGGTGTTGTTCCTCCTAGCAGGCAGTAGCCTGCGTCGTCGTCTCGCCTACCCAGACGCGCCGCCAGCAGCCCACTCGGGCGCGTTCAACTGAGGAATCCAGGATGAATGGCTGCCATATCCTTAAAAACGGAGTGTTTTGACACCTTCGGCAGTGCCCAGCAAACACACCTGCGCTTTTTGCCATGCAAACACGCCAACTGTCACCACCCCTGGCCATTGGCTCACGCAGGTTTCAAACGCCATCGGGTTCGTTATCTGCAAACCGGCAACATCAATGATGTGTTGGCCGTTGTCCGTGATAAGCGGCATACCCTTGTTAAGCCGCACTTGTGATGTGCCTCCCATGGCTTGAAACTGGCGAATAATGCGCTGCGTCGCCATGGGAATCACCTCTACGGGCAAGGGAAACCTGCCCAGCGTTTGCACCAGCTTGGATTCATCAGCAATGCAAACAAACAGTCGCGATTGCGCTGCCACAATTTTTTCGTACGTCAATGCTGCGCCGCCACCTTTGACCATGAAGCCCTGGTGATCAATTTCATCTGCTCCATCGATATAGACTGACAATTCATTTACCTCATTGGCATCCATGACTGCAATGCCCAATGCTTGTAACCTTGCGGTGCTTTCACTTGAAGTGGACACAGCGCCCTTGATCTTGTCTTTGACGCTGGCAAGTGCTTCAATGAATTGATTGACCGTAGAGCCAGTGCCCACCCCAATGACTTCATGCGGCGCGACGTAGTGCAATGCTGCCTTTCCCACCATGGTTTTGAGTTGATCTTGCGAAGGTAATGACATGTGTTGATCTTGTGATGCTTGAAATTTTTCCAAAATGCAGACATCTCCGTCATGGAAATAGAACGTGGCCAAAATTTGATTAGGGTGCGATTCAAAATGATGTGGGCATTGCACCGACACTAAGGATAAAGTTATGATAAAGTTAACAATATCCTAACTGCCATGCCAGTTTTGCCACCCCGAATCATGAAAAACACCCTGGGAGCGCGGGCATTTTGCCCGCTGTAGGCAGCCATGACAGCCAATCCAATGCGGGCAAGATGCCCGCGCTCCCAGGAATAATGCTATGATTTTTGCAAGATTGTGGAAGCGCCATTCTCGATTCCGCCATGTCGCCACTGCCAACGTTCATCTGTTTTGGCGGAATCTGCGCAAGGCAGAAATTTGAGCCAACATCACCACCAGCTCGGAACTGGCTTTTTCCAAATCCATGTTGGACTTGGCGTTTTTAAGCGCTTCTTCGGCGGCAATTTTGGCAGCCATGGCTTTTTCTTCGTCTAGGTCTTTGCCACGAATGGCTGTGTCTGAGAGGACGGTCACGCAATTGGGCTGAACTTCCAGGATGCCACCCGCCACAAAAATGAATTCTTCAGTCCCATCAACTTTGTGAATGCGTACAGAGCCTGGCTTGATGCGCGTGATCAAAGGGGTATGGCGTGGGTAAATGCCAAGTTCTCCCGCTTCGCCGGGCAGGGCTACAAAACGTGCCTCACCCGAAAAGATGGATTCTTCGGCACTCACCACATCAACATGGATGGTGTTCATGGTGTTCCTGGATTATTGAATTTTCTTGGCTTTTTCAATGGCTTCGTCAATGCCGCCTACCATGTAAAACGCCTGCTCAGGCAAGTGATCGCATTCGCCTGAAACAATCATTTTGAAGCCACGAATGGTCTCTGTCAGACTGACGTATTTGCCGGGGGTTCCTGTAAAGACTTCGGCTACATGGAAAGGCTGGCTTAAGAAACGCGCCATTTTTCGGGCACGGCTGACCGTTAATTTGTCTTCGGGGGCAAGTTCATCCATACCCAAAATGGCGATGATGTCGCGCAATTCCTTGTAGCGCTGCAAAGTGCCTTGCACAGCACGGGCGGTTTCATAGTGCTCCAGCCCCACGACGTTGGGGTCTAGCTGACGGCTGGTTGAATCCAGTGGATCAACCGCCGGATAAATGCCCATGGAGGCAATGTCTCGACTGAGCACCACGGTGGAGTCAAGGTGGGTAAAGGTGGTTGCAGGGCTGGGGTCGGTCAAGTCATCGGCTGGCACATACACCGCCTGAATGGAGGTGATAGAGCCTGTTTTGGTAGATGTAATACGCTCTTGCAAGCGCCCCATTTCTTCGGCCAAGGTGGGTTGGTAGCCCACGGCGGAAGGCATACGTCCCAACAGGGCAGAAACTTCAGTACCAGCCAAGGTAAAGCGGTAAATGTTATCGACAAAGAACAAGACGTCTCGACCTTCATCGCGGAAAGACTCGGCAATGGTCAAGCCTGTCAAGGCCACACGTAAACGGTTACCCGGTGGCTCGTTCATCTGGCCATAGACCATGGAAACTTTGGAATCTTCAAACTTTTCAAGATTGACCACGCCGGACTCTGCCATTTCGTGATAAAAATCATTGCCTTCCCGCGTTCGTTCGCCCACACCGGCAAACACTGACAAGCCACTGTGTGCCTTGGCAATGTTGTTGATCAACTCCATCATATTGACAGTTTTGCCCACACCTGCACCGCCAAATAATCCCACCTTGCCGCCTTTGGCAAAGGGGCACACCAGGTCAATCACCTTGATGCCGGTTTCCAGAAGCTCTTGTGAAGGGCTTAGCTCATCATACGCAGGGGCTTTGCGGTGAATGGGCATGTGCAGTGGGGCGTTGATGGGGCCACATTCGTCAATGGGATTGCCCAGCACATCCATGATGCGGCCTAAAGTAGCAGACCCAACAGGCACTGAAATGGGGTGGCCGGTGTTGGACACCATCAAACCGCGACGCAAGCCGTCACTAGAACCCAGAGCGATGGTGCGCACAATGCCATCCCCTAATTGCTGCTGCACTTCAAGTGTCAGGGCAGAGCCGTCGAGCTTCAAAGCATCGTAAATATGCGGCATGTGCCCACGCGGAAATTCCACGTCAACCACAGCTCCTATGCACTGGACGACTTTGCCTTGTATCAAGGTGTTGGTTTGTGTAGTTTCTTGCACCATGGGGGTGTACTCCAATCGATTTAACTGTAGGGCCGAAAATTTTGACGGTCAAACGGCAATGGCCGCTGCGCCTGAAACAATTTCTGACAGCTCTTTGGTAATGGCTGCCTGCCGCGTTTTGTTATAGACCAGTTTGAGTTCGCTGATGACGTGACCGGCGTTGTCGGAGGCCGCTTTCATGGCCACCATGCGCGCCGCCTGTTCAGAGGCCATGTTTTCAGCCACCGCCTGAAAGACCAAGGCCTCGACATAACGCAACAGCAAGTCATCAATCACGGTTTGGGCATCCGGTTCATAAAGGTAATCCCAACCCTGCAGAACACCGCATTCGTCTTCGCAAGCCTTTTTTTGTGCGCGAAGTGTTGCTGAGGACAGGGGAAGCAACTGCTCTACCACCACATCTTGCTTCATTCGGTTCACAAAACGGGTGTAAGACAAATAAACAGCACTGATTTCGCCCCTGGCGTAAGCATCGAGCAAAACCTTGACCGGGCCAATCATTTGCTCCAAACGAGGTTTGTCCCCTAAGTGGGTGACATGGGCTACCACTTGGGACCCGATGCGTTTGAGATAACCAAAACCTTTATGACCGATAGCCACTGTCTGAATACCAAAACCCTCTGCTTGAAGTTCACGGAACTTGTGGGTCACACCGCGCAATACGTTGGTGTTCAACCCACCACACAAACCCTTGTCAGTGGTCACCACAATCATGCCCGCCACTTTGGCATCGCTTTTTTTCATAAAGGGGTGAACATACTCAGGGTTGGCTTGGCCCAAGTGCGCTGCAATGTTGCGTACTTTTTCAGCATAAGGTCGAGCTGCCTTCATACGGTCTTGGGCCTTGCGCATTTTGGAGACGGAAATCATCTCCATCGCTTTGGTGATTTTCTTGGTGCTCTCGAAGTTCTTGATTTTTGCTCGTATTTCCTTGCCTGTTGCCATCGTGGTCTCCGTGTTGTCGTCAGATGGCTTTTTAGGAAAACGTTGTTTTGAAGGCGGTCACAGCAGTGTTCATGGCAGCCTCAGCCTCATTGTCCATGGCTTTGTCTGCTTCCAGTTTGGACAATAACGCTGCGTGTTTGTCTTTCAAAAAGCTGTGCAAGCCATGTTCAAAAGCCAGGACTTTATTCACGTTGATATCGTCAAGATAACCCTTGTTCAGGGCAAAAATCGTGGCAGCCATCAATGAAATGGGCAGCGGGCTGTATTGGGCCTGTTTGAGCAACTCCGTGCTGCGCGCACCGCGATCAAGCTGCTTGCGGGTGGCATCATCTAGGTCCGATGCAAACTGGGCAAACGCTGCCAGTTCACGGTACTGCGCCAAGTCGGTGCGAATGCCACCTGAGAGACTTTTGATGAGTTTGGTTTGCGCAGCACCACCGACGCGAGACACCGAAATGCCGGCGTTGATGGCCGGACGAATCCCTGAGTTAAACAAACTGGTTTCTAGAAAAATCTGGCCGTCAGTGATGGAGATGACGTTGGTTGGCACAAATGCAGACACGTCGCCCGCCTGGGTTTCAATGATGGGCAAGGCGGTCAATGACCCCGTTTTGCCTTTGACAGCACCCTGCGTAAATTTTTCCACATAAGCGACATTGACACGAGCAGCACGTTCTAGCAGTCGGCTGTGCAGATAAAACACGTCACCTGGGTAGGCTTCACGACCGGGTGGGCGGCGAAGCAGCAAAGACACCTGACGGTACGCCACAGCCTGCTTGGACAGATCGTCATAAATGATCAGGGCATCTTCACCTCGGTCACGAAAGTATTCGCCCATGGTGCAGCCAGAATAAGCCGAGACATATTGCATGGCTGCTGACTCTGATGCGGTGGCAGCCACCACAATGGTGTATTCCATGGCGCCGCCACGTTCTAGTGAACGCACCACGTTCTTGACACTGGAGGCCTTTTGACCAATGGCCACATAAACGCAGGTCATGTTCTGACCTTTTTGGTTCAAAATGGCATCAATGGCGACAGCCGTTTTGCCGGTTTGGCGATCGCCAATGATCAATTCACGCTGTCCCCGCCCAATGGGCACCATGGAGTCAATGGACTTAAGACCCGTGTGCATGGGCTGGCTAACAGACTGGCGAGCAATCACGCCTGGGGCTACTTTTTCAATCACATCGGTCAAGGCGGCGTTGATGGGGCCTTTACCGTCAATGGGATGCCCTAGCGCATTGACCACGCGACCCTTTAATTCTGGACCTACAGGAACTTCAAGAATTTTGCCGGTGCATTTGACAATATCGCCTTCAGAGATATGCTCGTATTCACCCAAAATCACAGCACCCACCGAATCGCGCTCCAAGTTGAGCGCCAGTCCATAAGTGGGCGCACCCGAGGCATCTACGGGAAACTCCAGCATTTCACCTTGCATCACATCAGACAATCCGTGAATGCGGCAAATGCCGTCGGTCACAGTGACTACCGTGCCATGGTTACGAATGGCCGTATCGACCGACAGACCCTCAATACGGTTTTTGATCAGTTCAGAAATTTCTGCGGGATTGAGTTGCATGACTTTTTCATTCTTTCATTGTTCATAAGGCTGGCAGTTCAAAACTGATAACGTTTTATACGCTGAGTGCCACTTTCATTTGTTCCAGTCGCGCCCTGACCGATGTGTCAAGAACCTCGTCACCGACCACCACACGTATGCCGCCAATCAAGTCGGGTTGCAGTTGGACCGACACATGGAGCTTGCGTGCAAACCGCTTCTCAAGGAGTTCAGTGGTTTCGACCAAGGCTTTCCCCTCCATGGGAAAAGCACTGTAAATGATGGCATCACACACTCCGCTTCTGGCATTGACCAAGGCGCGAAACTGCACTGATACCTCATTCAAGCAAGTCAGGCGATGGTTGGAGATGATGAGTCTCAAAAAATTTCGGGCATGGTCGTCTGGCTGTGTTTTCATGACACTCGTCACCACCGCATACACCTGTTGGAGTGTTGCCGTTGGACTTTGTGAAAATTCCAGCAACAGGGGCTGCTGTGCTACACAAGCCAGTTCTTCAAGCCAATGCAAGGTGGATCGATGGTCAGAGCCGCACACCTTGAAGAGGGCATCGGCGTAGGGGCGCGCAATCGTGGCAAGTTCGGCCATGGTAATGGGCTTGTTACAGCTCAGTCTTTAGGCGTGAAAGCAAATCAGCGTGAACACTGGCGTTGACTTCCCTACGCAAAATTTGTTCTGCCCCCTTGACAGCCAGTGCTGCAACGTGTTCGCGCAGCGACTCGCGTGCCTGGACAATTTGCACGTCTGCCTCAATTCTGGCGGCAGCAACAATTTTGCGGCTCTCAACAGAGGCTTTTTGCTTGGCTTCTTCAAGAATGACTAAGGCGAGACGTTCGGCATCAGCCAGATGGGCTGTGGATGAGCTGCGAGACTTTGACAATTCTTCTTCAACTTGCTTGTGGACTGAAGACAGTTCGAAGCGAGCCTTGTCAGCAGCAGCCAGACCATCGGCGATTTTCTGTGCGCGATCGTCGAGTGCTTTTGCAATGGGCGGCCAGACGAATTTCATCGTAAAAACCACAAGCAAAAAAAACACCATCATCTGCGCGAAGAATGTTGCGTTAATACTCACAACAAGACCTCTCTAACTCTCTAAAGGAATGAAAGGCCAAAATCAATGCAACACAAAGGGGTTGGCAAAAGCAAACATCATGGCAATACCCACGCCAATCAGAAAGGCAGCGTCAATCAAACCCGCCAACAAAAACATTTTGGTTTGCAATTCATTCATCAATTCAGGCTGACGCGCTGCTGCCTCCAGGTATTTGCTGCCCATGATGGCAATGCCAATACAAGCACCAAAAGCACCCAGACCAATGATAAAACCAGCGGACAAAGCCACATAACCCAGCACGTTTTCCATTCAAAAGCTCCTACAAATTAAAGTTAAAAAAAGAAATCATCAATGATGCTCATGGGCTTGTCCCACATACACCAAAGTCAGCATCATAAAAATAAAGGCTTGGAGTGACACAATCAAAATGTGAAAAATAGCCCAGCCCGTTCCCACCAACACATGACCTAGCCACAAGGCTACGCCTGTTACTGACCCAAAGCCCACAGCACCCATCAGCGCAATCAACATAAAGACCAGCTCGCCGGCATACATGTTGCCAAAGAGCCGCATGCCCTGCGACACGGTTTTGGCGGTGAATTCAATCATTTGCATACCAAAATTCAGAACGCCCAAAATCAGGGCAAGGAAAGGATTTTTGCTGGTGCCAAACGGGGCAGTGACCAGCTCATGCGCCCACCCAAGAGCGCCTTTGATTTTGACGTTGTAGTAAAAGCACACCAGCAAGACAGAAGAGGACATGGCCAGCGTGGTGGATAAATCAGCGGTCGGCACCACACGCAGGGCATGGATGTAGTGATTGAGACCCGTCACGGTCAACACGGTGTTGAACAAGTCAACCGGCAAAAAATCCATTGAATTGAGCAAAAACACCCAAACAAACACGGTAAGCGCCAAGGGGCTAACAAACTTGCGTGAATGGGCGTTATGCACAATGCCTTTGGCTTGGGTATCGACCATTTCAAACAAAATTTCAACCGCCGCCTGCAAGCGCCCCGGCACGCCGGATGTCACGCTTTGGGCCACGCGCCACATCACCCACAAGCCCAGGCAACCCAGTAGCACCGACCAAAAAATGGAATCCAGATTGAGCACCGACATGTCGATCACACTCAATGGCTTGTGGGTTTGCAAATGCGTGAGGTGGTGAGTAATGTACTGACCTGCTGAGAGACCTTGTTGTGCAGCGTTGTCTTGAGTAACCATCCGTTACGTTACTTTCAAAGATGTTTTCAAAGATGTTGGATGCCCGTAGGCGATTATTTTTGCACAGATGGGATGATGAAACACCAAAGCCAACCAGTACACCTTCATTGTTACAACCAAACCCACCAGCATGGCTGGCCAACTTAAATGATCCACCCAACGGTGCGCTGAATACAAAATAGCCACCGTGGCGAAAATTTTGACCGATTCCCAAATAAAAAATCGAAAAACCGCAGGGTAAGCGCCAACCCTCCCCATGATGCCGCGAGCAAACAAAAGCGACGGAAGCACCACTGCCAATCCACCACAAGCGACTGACCTGGAAGTAGGACCATCCCAAAACACAGCGGTCACACCCGTGGCCAGCGCAGAGACCAACACCTGCGCGGCAATCACCCACCAAGGTGATAGAACGTGAAGTGTGGTACGCAAGGCTTGGGCTTCTTGTGCTGTCAAAGGATTGAAATCCAGTGAGGGTTCTTCGTCAGAATAACAGTCTTCAACCATAAATAATCAGGCGAGAAAGACAAAGAGCCGATCTGCAAAGCGCCGCATTATAGACAGGCGCTGTCGCAGATATTTCGTACAAATCACCAGAGTCAATGAGCAAGTGCATGGTCTAGCCCGTGCTTTATTGGCGCGAGGGATGAACCGATGCAAAGGATATGAAGCAGCCAATATGGGGACGTACAAGGAAAAAAATTTGGCGAATTTATGGGTCTATATTACTATTAAAACAATAGCTAACTATGCAAGCTAGACGTGCGCTATAGGCCGATTTGTTATACAAAAAACTCACTCACGTCCTCTCAGTTTGACAGGTGAATGTTGCCACATCCACATCACTTTGAATCGCACCCAGTCGCCGCAGCATCGGCATACATTTTTACTTTGTCAAAGTTCATGTATTGGTAAATTTGGCTGCTGCCCGCAGACAACACAGCCATATCTGCCATGTATTCTTGCCGCGTTGGAATGCGTCCCAGTTTGGCGCAAATGGCGGCTAACTCGGCACTGCCCAGATAGACGTTGCTGTTTTTACCCAGGCGGTTGGGGAAGTTTCGCGTGGAGGTTGAAAATACCGTAGCACCTTCTTTGACTTGCGCTTGATTGCCCATGCACAGGCTGCACCCGGGCATTTCCATGCGTGCGCCTGCGCTGCCCAGCACGCCATAGTGACCTTCTTCGGTCAGTTGCTGTGCGTCCATTTTTGTGGGCGGTGCCATCCATAGTTTGACGGGAATATCGCGCCTGTTTTCAAGCAGCCTGGATGCTGCCCTGAAGTGACCAATGTTGGTCATGCAGGATCCAATAAAGACTTCGTCAATTTTGGCACCCGCCACATCCGACAGGGTTTTGACATCGTCGGGGTCATTGGGGCAGGCTACGATGGGTTCAACAATATGGCCCAGATCAATCTCAATCACGCTGGCATACTGAGCATTGGCGTCGGCCTGGAGCAATTGCGGGTTGTCTAGCCAAGCCTGCATGGCCTTGATGCGGCGGCGGATGGTGCGTTCGTCAGAATATCCATTGGCCATCATCCATTGCAGCATGACAATATTGCTTTGGATGTATTCCACCACGGGTTCCTGGTTCAGGTGAACGGTGCATCCGGCAGCGCTGCGCTCAGCCGAGGCATCGCTGAGTTCAAAGGCTTGCTCCACTTTCAGGTTGGGCAGACCTTCAATTTCAAGAATTCGGCCAGAAAACACGTTGATCTTGCCCTGCTTGGCCACGGTCAATTGCCCCAACTGGATGGCATACAGCGGGATGGCATTGACCAGATCACGCAAAGTCACACCGGGCTGCAGTTGGCCTTTGAATCGCACCAGCACGCTCTCTGGCATATCCAGAGGCATGACACCTGTTGCTGCAGCAAAGGCTACCAGTCCTGATCCCGCAGGAAAGCTGATGCCAAGGGGAAAGCGGGTGTGGCTGTCTGCTCCTGTGCCCACAGTGTCTGGCAACAACATGCGGTTGAGCCAACTGTGGATGATGCCGTCACCTGGTCGCAGCGAAATACCACCGCGTTTACTCATAAACACGGGTAATTCGTGGTGTGTTTTGACATCCACGGGCTTGGGATAGGCTGCTGTGTGGCAGAAAGATTGCATCACCAGATCGGCACTGAAACCCAGGCAGGCCAGGTCTTTCAACTCGTCGCGCGTCATGGGGCCTGTGGTGTCTTGTGAACCCACACTGGTCATTTTTGGCTCGCAATAAGTGCCTGGCAAAACACCCTGACCTTCGGGAAATCCACAGGCACGCCCTACTATTTTTTGCGCCAGCGTGAAGCCTGCACCATGGCCCCTGGGGTTGTGCGGCAGACGAAAAAGCGTTGAGACGGGCAAGCCCAGAGCTTCGCGTGCCTTGGCGGTCAGCCCACGGCCAATGATGAGAGGAATACGGCCACCAGCACGCACTTCGTCCAACAGCACTTCGCTTTTAAGAGTGAACTCTGCAATGACCAAGCCATCTTTGAGCGCTTTACCCTCATAAGGGCGAAGCTCGATGGTGTCTCCCATTTGCATGGGACTCACGTCAAGCTCGATGGGCAGAGCACCTGAGTCTTCCATGGTGTTGTAGAAAATGGGGGCAATTTTGGATCCCAAACAAACACCGCCAAAACGCTTGTTGGGTACAAAGGGAATGTCTTGGCCGGTGAACCACAAAACGCTGTTGGTGGCCGACTTGCGGCTTGAACCCGTGCCCAGCACATCGCCCACATAGGCCACCAAATGACCTCGCTCCCGCAAACTTTCCATCAACTGGATGGGGCCACGTTGGCCGTCTTCATCTGGCGTGATGCCATCACGTTTGTTTTTAAGCATGGCCAAAGCGTGTAGCGGAATGTCAGGGCGGCTCCAGGCATCGGGGGCAGGCGACAAATCGTCGGTATTGGTTTCACCTGTCACCTTGAACACGGTCAAGATCAAGCTGTGTGGCACTTCAGGGCGACTTGTAAACCACTGTGCATTTGCCCAACTTTGTAAAACTTCTCTGGCGTGACGGTTGCCTTGGTCTGCTTTTTCAAAGACATCATGAAACTGGTCAAATATCAGCAAGGTATTTTTAAGAGCCTCCGCTGCTACAGCCGCAACTTTGGGGTCGTCCAGCAAATCAATCAGTGGAGTCAGGTTGTATCCGCCGAGCATGCTGCCTAGCAGTTGAGTGGCCTTTTCACGACTGATGAGTGCGCAAGGTTCTGTGCCGTGTGCCACTGCTGCCAGAAAGTTGGCTTTGACCCGGGCGGCATCATCGACACCTGCGGGAACACGGTAGGTGATCAATTCCAGCAAAAATGATGATTCACCGGCAGGCGGGTTTTTAAGCAATTCGACCAACGCAGTGGTTTGTTCAGCACTCAAGGGCAGTGCTGGAATGCCAAGGGTGGCACGATTTGCAACGTGGGTGCGATAGGCTTGTAACATGGTTCAATCCTGGGTCAAAAAACACCGCTAGCGCTTGTCAGGTAAGCGTAAGGATATGGCACTGTACTAAAAATAGCAAAAAAAGGGCGAATAAATTCGCCCATACATGGAGACAGGCAGAGCAGAATGATTACAGCAGGTGCGCCACACCCGCTTGTTCTTCTTGCAATTCCTTGAGCGTTTTGTTGATGTACTCTTGGCTGAAGGCATCAATGGCCAAACCTTCCACCATTTTGTATTCACCGTTGGCACAGGTGACTGGAAAGCCAAACAGGGTGTCTTTGGGAATGTCGTACTCTCCGTTGGATGCAATTCCCATGGTGACCCACTTGCCGTTGGTGCCCATGACCCAATCGCGCATGTGGTCAATGGCGGCATTGGCCGCTGACGCTGCAGACGACACTCCGCGAGCTGCAATGATGGCAGCACCACGTTTGCCCACCGTGGGCAAGAAGGTGTTGACGTTCCAGTCGGGGTCGTTGATCATGTCTTTGACGCTGTCGCCATTGATGTTGGCAAAACGATAGTCAGCGTACATGGAAGGAGAATGGTTGCCCCAAACAGCCAGATGGGCAATGTCAGCCACAGGTTTGCCGGTTTTGGAAGCCAATTGGCTCAAGGCACGGTTGTGGTCAAGACGCAGCATGGCGGTGAAATTCTTGCGTGGCAGATCAGGCGCACTTTTCATGGCGATGTAAGCGTTGGTGTTGGCGGGGTTGCCGACCACCAAAACACGCACATCGCGGCTGGCTACAGCGTTGAGCGCCTTGCCTTGGGCGATAAAAATTTGACCATTGACAGACAAAAGCTCGGCACGTTCCATGCCGGGGCCACGTGGACGTGAGCCTATCAACAAAGCGTAATCGATATCCTTGAACGCTTGCATGGGGTCACTGTGCGCCTCCATGCCCACCAACAACGGAAAAGCGCAATCTTGCAATTCCATCATCACGCCCTGCAAAGCCTGTTGTGCTTTTTCAACGGGAACCTCAAGCAGACTCAAAATAACCGGCTGGTCTTTGCCCAGCATTTCGCCCGAGGCGATACGAAACAGAATGGCGTAACCAATTTGACCGGCAGCGCCAGTGACGGCGACGCGAACAGGCTTTTTGATCATAAAAAAAACTCCAAAAGGGTTAAAAAATGCCAGCGGATTGACACTTCCGACAAGGTCATGCATCAAATCACGGGCGTGATAAGTTTACATCTGAGAACACGATGCGCGTTGGTTGATCTCGATCGACTTTGCAAACCCAACCTGCGGTGAATAACGCATCACTGTGCATTGACTCTTTGTACCGACAGACCTGCACAGATGCAGGATAAATAGGCTTGGACTGTGGCAGCGTAGCCCAATTCCAGCGCATCAGCCATGAAGGCATGACCAATCGATACCTCGCTCACACCCGGCACTGCGGCCATAAAGTCAGTCAAGTTGTCCCGACTCAAATCATGCCCTGCATTCACACCCAAGCCCAGATGGCAGGCAGACTGTGCCGCAGCAGCAAAACGCGCCAATTGTTCAGATTGCATCGGTGTCTTCCAGGCTTTTGCGTAGGGTTCTGTGTAAAGCTCAACGCGATCTGCACCTGCTGCCTTGGCGGCTGCCATGGGTGCTATTTCAGCGTCCATAAACAGACTCACACGAATGTCCCAGGTGTGTGCCTGGTGAATCAAGGGAGCCAGTCGGGTGGCATCTTGCGGAAAGCTCCAGCCGTGGTCGCTGGTGAATTGACTTTGGTCATCCGGCACAAAAGTGAGTTGATGCACCGGCAAATGGCGAGCCATCAATTCACCTGCCACATCCATCAGGTTATGAAAGGGGTTGCCTTCAATGTTGAATTCACGATCCGGCCAGGCTTGCAGCAAGGTGGCCAGTTCAATGACATCGCTGGTCAAAATATGACGTGCATCAGGACGTGGATGAACGGTGATGCCATGCGCCCCTGCTTGCAGACACAGTGTGGCCGCACGAGTCACGCTGGGAATGCCAAGATGGCGAGAATTGCGAATCAGCGCAACTTTGTTGAGATTGACAGAGAGGCGAGTGGGGTGCATCATGGCAGTTTCCAAAAAGAACGAAACAAAGTCTCCCAAGTTCAGATTTCCTGATCCGCGTGGAATGCCCAATGGCACTTTGTTGAAGCGCCATCTTGGCGATTGACAAACTAAAAGCGGCAGGATGCCGCTTCCACAAGGTGCCATGCTCGATTCCATCATTGTTGCTATCTGTGCTTGGTGCGGATCAGGAAGTCTGAAGTTCAAAGCGATTGCAGATCAATCATCATCTGCCGTGTTCGCAAAGTTGTGACCCCGCAATGGTAATTGAGCAGGTTGCGCAACTGGGTTTTGAGTGCTGAAGAAACCTCGGCACAAGCGCGAAGCACGTCGGTCAAGGGAACACCATCACCCAAAACCTGTTGTAACGCAACCCATTGTCTTGCGCTTAAGCTGGCACGATCGTGCGTACCAGATTGCCGTAGTCCCCCTTCAGGCACCAGGCTATAACGTTCATCGGGATGAAGGGCTTGCAGCGTCATGGTTTGAGTATTGAGCAAAGGCAGCAGACCAATTTCACGCAGTAACAAAAGTTCAAAGGCACGCAAGGCAGATTCAAGGGCTGCACCGTGTTCGCTGGCAATGATTTTGACCACACCGTCATAGACATCAAACAAGGCAGGATGGGGGTCTTCACGCGCTAAGAGCTTGAGCAACAATTCATTGAGATAGTAGCCAGACATCAAGGCACCGCCCGTGGGCATGGTGTGCCCTCCTTGCCATTGGGCGCTTTTGAGGGTACGAATTTCGGACTTCCCCCCAAATGCCAAGTGCAGTGGCTGCAAAGGCAGCAAAATCGGTCGAAAACTGGAATTGGGGCGCTTGACACCTTTGGCGACAAGTGCCACACGGCCGTGATGGCGTGTAAAAACTTCAAGAATCAGGCTGGACTCGCTCCAGTCGTAGCGGTGCAGCACATAGGATGGCTCATCCGTGATGCGTTGGATGAGCATTTATCTGCGTTCGGTGTCGGTAAAACAATCGCGAAAGGTAAAGTACAAGGAACAAAAAAACATGGAAGCCACCAGCATGAGTGTTCCAAACATCAGGCTGCCTCCTAGTGCAGACAGCCCCAAAACTCCCGACAGTGTGCTGATGAACAAGACGGTCAACACCATCAAAGACATCCAGAGAACACCAAAAACAGTGAATGCCCAAAAGTTGCGAAAGCATGCCATCCAACTGAAAAACAAGCTTTTAAAGACAGGCACATCATGCCAAAACACCAAAGCGGGGGCATGCCAGACTGTCAGCGACAAAGGCAGATGCAAACCGACAAAAACCCACATGGCATACTGAAATTCAGACGATTGCAAAAGCTCTGACGTTGGAGGGCTGCCCCCAAGGTAAAGGCCGGCAAAACTACCTCCGTCAATCAAAATAGTGATGCCCATGGCTGTCAGAAAGCCAGCAGAGTAAACCAAGCCCAATATCAGCATGGCGCGTGTCACGCGGGGGTTGGCACGAAAGGCACTGAACAAAACCAGGGGCATGGGAAATGCGCCTTGAGTCACCTGCAAAGTGGCTGACATCAAACCCACAGTGGCAGCAGGCAGCAGCATCATGGCCAGGGGTAGCCCCAGCAAAGGCACCAGTGTCAGCACGGACATCGAGGCCATGAACATGAGAAACAGTCCAATCATGGCCATGGGGCGCTTGAAAAAAGTTTGAATGCCCAGCTTGACCCACGTTGCACCAGTGGCTGCATTGACCAGATTAAGTTTCATGGTATGGCGAACAGAGTTGGATAGTCGTTAGTGTCATCAACGCGATGGCGCAAGATGCGTTCAAAGTGAGAAGGGTCATGGGCTTTGAGCATGCTGGCTTCACGCGGCATATAAAAGTCCCACAGGCGAGATATCCAAAAACGCAAAGCACCAGCACGCAACAGAGCGGGCAACAAAGTACGCTCTTCAGAGTTCAAGGGACGAACCATCTCGTACCCCGCTATAAAATGGTGAGCGCGCTTTGCATGATGCTCGCCCGTTGCCAGGTCAATACACCAATCATTCAAAGCCACGGCCAAGTCAAACACCCAAGTATCAACACCCGCAAAATAAAAATCAAAAAAGCCACCCAAAACAGGTTGTTCATCGACGGTGTCAAACATGACGTTGTCACGAAACAAATCAGCGTGGATAGGACCACTGGGCAGTTGGGCATCCTCTATTTGTGCTGCCACCTGATTTTGATAAACCAGCTCGGTCTGAATCAATTGGGACTGACTGTCATCCAGGTAAGGTAAAACAGTGGGGACAGTGCTATTCCACCAGGCAAGACCGCGCAAATTGGGCTGATGCTGCAGAAAATCCTGACCAGCCAAGTGCATTTTGGCCAGCATCGACCCCACTTGGGTGCAGTGCAAAGGGCTGGGGGCAAGCTCGTTTTTCCCACGCAAACGGTTGACCACACAAGCAGGCTTGCCTTTGAGTTCAAACACCAAATGACCAGACGCATTAGCATGGGGTTCTGGCACAGGAATCCCTTTGTGAGCCAAGTGCTGCATCAAACGTAAATAAAAAGGGAGCTGCAAGAAACCCAGGCGCTCAAACAGTGTCAACACGTAGTCGTGGCGCAAACCGTGATGCTGTGTCGATACAAAGTAGTTGGTGTTTTCAATACCGCCGGTGCAGCCACTCATGTCTTGTAGTACACCTAGCCCTAATTGATGCAACAGAGCATCTGCCTCTTCAAATGAGACTTCCGTAAACACCGCCATGGCTTAAAAACCCAGAATTTTCCAGCTTCTCTCGCCTGTTTTGGGCGCAACCTGATAGGCTGGCATACTGCTTTTGGGTTGCACCGTGATGGCCTGGGTTTCTCCACCCACCCGCAACTCATCAATGCGGGTGTCGGCATCTTCCACACGAATACGTTCGGTACGTTTTTCAATGGGATGGCTGCTGTTGCTGCCTGCGGCGTTGGAGGCAACAGGCGCAGGCCCATGGGTTTGGGAAAATACCAGACCTGAGCCAATCAGGGAGAGTGTGAATAGAAGGGGGTGTCGCATAGTGGCCTTGCATTGTGAAATCACATTGTAGAGTGGCATGGATAAACCCAGCACGATGCCCAGGCTGTCGAAATCGGGTGCGTTTCAAAGTGATGTGGCTTTGCTTGGGTACGACATCCAAATTCCCCCTACCCCCCTTTTTTTCAAAGGGGGCAATGGCACTACCTTAAGGATATGGTGTCAACAATAAGTTGTGCATTTGGCCGTCAGAGTTGGGATGCAATGCCAGGCGCAAATCGTGCGGTGTGGCCCAGCCACATCAGCGATTTGTAACGACGCAGTGCGCCCAAATCTGACGATCCAAATGCGGAACTTATTATTGACCATATCCTTAGCATTGATTGGAAATTGGCTATGAAAAAAATCACTGTCACCTGTCTGGGTGTTCTGGTCATTCTTTTTTCTGTCGGTGGTTATGCTCAAATCAGGACGGATGCCAGCTTGGGACAAGCTGCACGAACGCTGGCAGGTCCCAATTTTCTTATTCCGCAAACTTATGGCAAACTGTCAGGCAACAATTTGTTTCACAGCTTCGAAAGCTTTACTATTTTGAGTGGGCAATCTGCTCATTTCACGACAGATACGGCTGGCATTGGCAATGTTATTAGCCGAGTGACCGGTGGCAGCCTATCGCAAATCAACGGGAAACTGCAATTGACACCGGTCAGCGGTACTCCGGGTTTCTTTTTTATTAACACGGCTGGAGTTACTTTTGGGGCCGGCGCGTCGATTGATGTGCCAGGTGCGTTTCACGTCAGCACGGCCAATTATTTGAAGTTTGCAAATGGGAATTTTTATGCGGATACTGCAAAGGCAAGTACTTTTTCGAGTGCTGCGCCGCAGGCGTTTGGTTTTTTGAAGACGACGCGGGCAAAAATTAGTCTTCAGGACGGTGCATCATTGACCACTCGGACATCACATCCCATGAGTGTTGTAGGTAGCGATATTGAAATCAATAACAGCAGCATCAGCAGCACACAGGGCGGTGATGTCCGTGTGATTGCCTTTGGCCAAACACCGGGTGACGTTGAACTAACGGGCAGTTTGCTACCAGCGTATGGTGACATCAATATAGTCAATGGCGTGATCGGCTCTTATGCCGAGGGTGAAGGTCATGCGGGTCGTGTTGCAGTCAGTACAGGAAACCTGAGTGTGAATGCCAAAGACGTTGCACAAGGAGGCGATATGGGGGTTGTCAGCATTGCACGCACTGACGCTTCTGGCAGCGCAGGCCCTGTGGAAGTGATGGCAACGGGCGTTGTGACTTTGGTGAATGGTGGAGAGATTGGCTCTGTCAATTATTCGCAAGGTGATGCAGGTGCAGTGACAGTCAATGCAAAGATTATCAGAATGGACAGGATGGGCAACCCCAATTCAATTTCGGGGATAGTGAGTCAAGTTGCAGGATCAGGTAATGCCGGCAATATTGATGTGACAGCAATCGAAACTTTGGCAGTGCTTCAGGGCGGTGAGATTTCATCGAATACCTATTCTTCTGGCCATGCCGGGTCGGTCAATATCCATGCTGCCACAATCACTCTTGATGGACAGCAGGAAAAAAGTTTCCTTACCCGTATTGGAAGCGCTGCCGTTTCAGGTACCGGTAACGCCGGCAATGTCAACGTAACAGCAAGTGATACGCTGGAAATGCAAGCAGGCGGAGAGATTTCTTCAGTCACGTATTCGTCTGGCAATGGCGGTTCGATCAAGGTTCACGCTGGCATGATCTCCATTGATGGACAGGGTTCTAGTATTACGAGCGATGCCAGGGAAGGTAGTACCGGCAAAGCGGGCGATGTTGATGTATTTTCAAGTGGTGCGCTGGTTGTACTTCAGGGTGGTCTGATGACTTCAAACACTTATTCGTCTGGCCATGCCGGTTCGGTCCATATCAATGCTGCCACGGTCACCGTTGATGGACGGGGTGATTGGGCTGGTATTGGTAGTCTGGCTGCCCCAGGCGCTGGCAACGCTGGCTCCATCAATATGGTGGTCAGTGGCGCTTTGAACATATTGAATGGTGGTTTTGTTTCTTCATCTACCTATTCAGGCAATGCAGGTTCGGTCAAGGTGAATGCTGGCGTGATCACTATCGATGGACAGGGTAGTTTCAATACCGGTATTTTTACAGATGCCGATTCAGGTAGTACCGGCACAGCGGGCGATATTGAGATCATGACGCATGATGCCTTGGATATACTAAACGGTGGACAAATTTCTTCTAGTACCTATTCCACGGGCAAAGCTGGCAGTATTGAAGTGACTGCCAGCGGTGCCTTGACATTACTCAAGGATGGAATAATTTTATCGAGCACCTTTTCCAAGGGAGATGCCGGGTCAGTCAAGGTCAATGCAAAAACAATGACCATCGATGGACAATACGTGGACAACGGTGCATCTGTCGGCAGCAGTTCCGATCCGGGCAGCACCGGCAATGCTGGCACTGTCGATGTGACAGTCAGCGATGAATTGAAGGTACTCAATGGCGCTGCGATTGGTGCGAGTACCTATGGCACTGGCAATGCTGGTTCGGTAACGGTGCATGCTAAAACTTTGCTCGTCGATGGAAGTGGTAACCAATCTGGAAGCGATATCAGAGCCAGGGCTGGAGAGGGTTCATCAGGACAACCCGGTAGCGTTAGCGTCACGGCCAGCGAAAGTGTGACACTCTCCAACGGCGGCAAACTCTCTATTACAAACCTTGCCACTGTCGCCAATCCTGAACGCATAGTTCCAACCACGCTGACAGTCACTGCACCCATCATGACGCTCAAGGATGCGTCCATCACTTCTGCTTCCACCGGTAATGGTGCAGCAAGCAATGTTTGCATTTATTTTATTGACACACTGTCTCTCGATCCCAGCAGCATCACCACCAGCGCCAACTTGGGTAATGGTGGCTCTATTAGCATTCAGGGCGGCAAGGTGATGACAATGGACAATTCCTACATCACCACGTCTGTCAAAGGGCTAACAGGCAATGGTGGCAATATTAATATCAGCGCCAGCACATTGTTGATGAACACCGGCTTTATCCAGGCCAATACCGCCGCACCAGATGCAAAAGGCGGCATGGTTGACATGAATGTCCAGATGCTGGTGCCCATCGGCGGAAGTTTGTTTGTGGGTGGACAAACGCCTTACACCTTTCAACCTGGCGTTTTTGGTTTTAACGTGATTCAAGCAGCAGCTCCAACCGGTGTGAGTGGCACTGTTCAGATGACCAGTCCGGCGCTTGACATCTCTGGCAGCCTCAATGGGTTAAGCACTCAAGTCATTGACGCAGGTGGATTGTGGCGCAGTCCGTGCCACATCACCGGTGGCAGCTCTTTGGTGCAATCAGGTCGTGGCGGCCTGGCACCTTCGGCACTTGGGTTGCTGCGCACGGAACCTGTTGTTGTGCCTGTCAAATCTGGTGCAACAACGTCTGGCATGGTCGATCAATCTCTGGCATTCAACCTTTGGAACTGCAATTGAACCCTTTCTTTCATGTCACCATTTTGGTGAAACGGACTACACGATGATGTTTTTATGGTGGTTACAAAGAGGTCTGAATAGATGAAAACCATTCGTTTGCGTCCTGGCAAAGAGCGTTCCCTTTTGCGCCGTCATCCCTGGATTTTTGAATCGGCCATTGCTCGGGGTTCTGCGGATGCGGGTGAGACCGTTCGCGTGGAGTCTGATCAAGGCCTGTTTCTGGCGTGGGCGGCGTTTAGTCCACACTCCAAAATCCGCGCACGCGTGTGGAGTTTTTCTGAAGAACAGCGCATAGATGATTCGTTTTTCATAGCTAACATCGCAAGAGCCATAAGGGCTAGAGGCCGATTTGACATAAAAAGCAATGCCATGCGATTGATTCATGGCGAGTCTGACAAACTGCCTGGTTTGATCGTGGATCGTTACGGCAACACCTTGGTGGCACAGTTCACGTCAGCAGGTGTAGAACGCTGGAAAAACACGATTGTCGATGCACTGTTGGCTACCACAGGCCTAACTAATCTGTATGAACGAAGCGACACCAGCAGCCGCACCCTGGAGGGTTTAACAGCGTCCACCGGCTGGTTGCAAGGTCAGGGCGATGTAGAACTGGTGCTGGAAGAACACGACTGGAAACTCTCACTTGACATTGCCCACGGCCATAAAACCGGGTTTTACCTGGATCAGCGCGACAGTCGTCAACGTTTTGCCGAGGAGACTCGTCGTTTGGGGTTTGATCGGGTGCTCAATGGCTACTGCTACACCGGCGGATTTACCGTTGCAGCGCTCACAGGTGGCGCTGCGCATGTCTTGTCCATTGACTCCTCAGGCACAGCGCTTGAAAAAGCGGCCGCCAATGTGGCATTGAACGGTTTTGCGGCGCATCGTGCCACTTTTATGGATGCGGATGTGAATGCGTCTTTGCGCAAGTTTCTTGCAGATGGCCAAAGGTTTGATGCCATTGTGCTGGACCCGCCAAAACTGGCACCGACTGTGGTGCATGCCGAGCGGGCTGCTCGTGCCTACAAAGACATCAATCGGCTGGCCTTGATGCTGCTCGAACCCGGTGGTGTGCTGTTCACCTATAGTTGCTCTGGTGGCATCAGTGCTGATTTGTTTCATAAAATTGTGGCATCGGCGGGCTGCGATGCGGGGGTGGATGCGTTTATCCTTCAGCGCATGGGTGCAGCGCCGGACCACCCCATGACGCTTACGTTTCCCGAGGGAGAATACCTCAAGGGGTTAGTGGTTATGCGTCAATGATCCTGGCCTGAAACGCCCTGGGTATCGTTACACTCGCACTTTTCCAACAGCTTCGTCACAGCTTCGTTCCATGTTTGAATGCTAAAGCCGAGATGCTGACTGTGATGACGTTTGACTTTTGACATAACAAACCCTCCACATATCTGTCAGGAGATCCACTGTGAAAAAAATTGCTACCAAAATGACCGAATCAAAGACTGAAGTGCCATCATCATCCACCCTCAAAGTGAGAAAAGCTGCCACCAAATTGCCAGATGCCATCCAGCCAGACAGTGTCTCTGCCCATCCTCTTGCAGATGTATCCGATGAAAAAGCAAGGCGAAAACCCAAATTGGAAACTGTTCCTATTCCTGTCCCTGTCCCTGTCCCTGCGCCATTGCCTGACGTTGCCCCCAAAAGCGTGACGTTGCCCGATGTGCCTGTTCCTCATGTTCTTGTCCGCTCGGCTCGTCCCTCTTCGCGTCTGGTGCAATTGACGGTTCCCTCTATGGCGCAGTCGGTGGCTTCCAATGCTGCCAAGGCCAGTTTTACCCGGATGACATCCCTTGAGCCTATCACCCCACCCATGGTAGGCATGATCAAAAAAGACAACAAACTAGCCCACAACTGGAAGAAAAAGCCGGTGCAGGATTTGACAGACGCTGATGTTTTGGCCATGCCAGACGATGAGTACATGAACGATACCCAGTTGGCTTTTTTCCGTCTCAAACTCGTCAAGCTAAAAACTGACATGCTCAGCAACGCCGGTGAGACATCCGAACATCTGCGTGAAGAAACCGTGATCGTTCCTGATCCCACTGACAGAGCGACCATTGAAGAAGAACACGCACTGGAGTTGCGCACGCGTGATCGTGAGCGCAAGTTGTTGAAAAAAATTGATCAATCCATTGCCAGTGTAGATGCTGGTACTTATGGTTTTTGTGAAGAGACCGGTGAAAATATTGGTGTAGGTCGATTGCTGGCCAGGCCTACCGCACACCTTTCGCTAGAAGCACAACAGCGCCGCGAACTCAAACAAAAAATGTTTGGTGACTGACCCGTCGTTTGTTTCATCAAAAGGATGTCATATCACCATTTTGGTGAAACGGACGACTAGCCAGGCACCATGAATCCGTGATTCGTCAGAACGATTTTTGCGGCGTTTGTCTTTTCAAGGAATCCAGTCTCTACCATGGCGACCCCAGTTCAAGCACCGGGACTCCTCCACAAAGTTGCCAAATTTGTTCGCAACCCAACCACAGATTGGGCTGACCTGGACAAAATTGAAACAAAATCCGTGGAGAGGTCTGAGGCATCTTCCGATCCCATATCTACCAATCACCGGCAGGCACTGAAAAATGTGGTGGAACGCAAGCGCCATGATGATGAAATTCGCAAGCGAGAGTTCGATTATTTGCGTCAGTTGCGCCGCAACGATTCAAGCATCACCCCTGATATGGTAGCGCAGGCATTTTGCAACACCACGGACTATTTTGAACTGGATGATGATCGGTCAGGAACACTGAAAAAAATTGACGAAATTGAAGCGCAAATGTCCAAACAGTGGTGGAAAGGTCATCCGGATAGCGCACCTGCGGTACTTGCGGCTTCTACTGCCTCTTCAGACGGCACATCGTCAAGCTCTGACGATTGGCGTTCCAGACCGACTGCGCAGGTGATGCTTGATTCGTTTGCGTCCACCATCCTGACTCAGCCAGACGAAGATGTGGACGATGTTCCCACCAGGATGGGGCCCACTGCACCAGTGAGTACTGTCCCCAGATATTTAGACTCTCAGACAGACTCGCACGTTGATCGCTCACCTCCGTCTGATTTTGATCTCAACCTGGCCGTACCCTCTACACTGTCGGCTGCTGAGGATGTCCTGTCTGATCCTGAGCTTGAAGAGGCAGCCATCCGCTTTGCCAACGCCGACGATGCTGGCGCTGAAGATGTTTTGCGAGCAGCCTTGGGATCAGACGGTGATGCAGTTGTGGGAGACATCTGGTTTGCTGCCTTGTTTGACCTGTACCGATGCACCGATCAGCGTGCGAAGTTTGATGCCCTGGCGCTTGACTACGCTCAGCGATGGGGGCAATCTGCTCCTTTGTGGTTTTCGATTCCAGAGCGCTGGGCCAAGGGTTCAGATGTTCGCCAACCCGTGGCGGAGACTCCGGTACAAGAACAGTGTATGCAGTGGCAGTGTCCGTCCTTGCTGGATATGCAGGCGTTGGCATCGTTGCGTGAGGCAGCAGCATCGGATTCGTCGGTCATGGTGATTGACTGGTCAGGCCTGACTCAGATTGCGCCCAGTGCAGCACAGTCCCTGGCGAACCTGGTGGCACAGTGGTGTGAACAAACGCACAGATGGCATTTTGAGGCCGTCCACGTACTTCTGAATTTGCTGCGTTTGGCTACGCCGGTGTCAAATAATGAAATTGAAGCGCATTGGTGGTACTTGCGACTGGATATGTTGCGAATGTTGCAAATGCAAGATGACTACGAGTTGGCAGCGCTTGATTATTGTGTGACGTTCGAGGTTTCGCCCCCCCCATGGCGTGAAGCGCTTTGCTGTCACATGGAGACCATGACATCTTTGGTACCTGGTGTACCTGTTTTGACATTGCAAGGGCAGGCATCAGTCAGTGGAAATGGGCATGTTGCATCCTTGCTTGAACCTGATCCCGTGCCACTGCTTGAGGCTGATCTGGGTGGCGAGCTGTTAGGCGATATGGCGCAAACCTTGTTGCCTTCAGAGCAACATTTCGAAACCGTCCACACCATGGTCATCTCTTGTTCCGATTTGATTCGTGTCGATTTTTCGGCTGCCGGTAGCATCCTCAATTGGGCTACCATGGGGCAAGCCATGGGCTGTCACATTGAGTTTATCGATGTCGCACGTTTGGTGGCAGTATTTTTTAACCTGATTGGCATCAGCGAACATGCACGAGTTGTTGTTAGAACGATGTAATGAAAGATTTTTATGGAACAATTTCACGGAACCACCATCATCAGTGTGCGCCGCCAATCTTCAGAGGCCATGCAGGTGGCCATTGGTGGCGATGGGCAGGTCACTCTGGGCAATATTGTGGTCAAAGGCACGGCTCGCAAGGTACGTCGGCTCTACCACGGCAAAGTGTTAGCCGGTTTTGCAGGGGCAACGGCAGATGCCTTCACACTGTTTGAGCGTTTTGAGGCCAAGCTGGAAAAACACCAGGGGCACTTGCAGCGGGCGGCCATTGAACTTACCAAAGATTGGCGAACGGATCGCGTGTTGCGTCGGCTAGAGGCCATGCTTGCGGTGGCAGATATCTCGGCCTCACTGATCATCACCGGCAATGGCGATGTTCTCGAACCTGAAAACGGTATTGTGGCCATTGGCTCAGGCGGCGCTTACGCTCAGGCTGCTGCCACTGCCTTGCTTAACCACACCAACTTGTCTGCGGCGGAAATAGTTAAAAAATCCCTTGAAATTGCCGCGGAGATTTGCATTTACACCAACATGAATCACACCATTGAATCGCTCTAATAGTAATAGTATCCATTGCATCTGATTTTTTTACTACACATTTTTTCACGTTCGCACTATGTCATCTTTGACCCCCCAGGAAATCGTATCGGAACTCGATAAACACATCGTAGGCCAGCAGCATGCCAAACGCGCTGTTGCTATTGCACTGCGAAACCGCTGGCGTCGTCAGCAGGTAGATATTGATCTGCGCTCAGAAATCACGCCTAAAAATATTTTGATGATTGGCCCTACGGGGGTGGGCAAAACAGAAATTGCACGTCGCCTGGCACGCCTGGCAGATGCGCCTTTTATCAAAGTCGAAGCCACTAAATTTACCGAAGTGGGTTATGTGGGCAAAGATGTCGATGCCATCATCCGCGACCTAGCCGACATTGCCGTTAAGCAAACCCGCCAGGAAGAAACTAAAAAAGTGCGTGAGCGAGCTGAAGAAGCTGCGTTTGAGCACATTCTGGACATTCTGGTGCCGCAGCCACGCCAGGAATTTGGTGTCGTGCCAGGTGATGAACCCGAAAGCGCAGCACGTCAAATTTTTCGCAAAAAACTGCATGAAGGTGTTTTGGCTGACCGTGAAATTGAAATTGATGTGGCGCAAACAGCCCCCCATCTTGAGATCATGGGGCCGGCAGGTATGGAAGAAATGACAGAGCAGTTGCGTGGCATGTTTGGTCAAATCAACCAAAACAAAAAGCAGGCACGCAAACTTAAAATTTCCGAAGCCATCAAAGTTTTAGTGGAAGAAGAAGCCTCCAAGCTGGTCAATGACGATGACATCAAAACCCGGGCATTGCAGATGCTAGAGCAAAACGGTATTGTTTTTATTGATGAAATTGACAAAGTAACTTCACGATCGGAATCCGGTGGCGCTGAGGTCTCACGCCAAGGCGTGCAGCGAGACTTGTTGCCGCTGGTCGAAGGCACCACAGTGTCAACCAAATACGGCATGGTCAAGACTGACCACATTTTGTTCATTGCCTCAGGTGCTTTTCACTTGAGCAAACCCAGTGATCTTATTCCTGAGCTACAAGGTCGGTTTCCCATTCGGGTCGAACTGCAATCGCTGTCGGTTGAAGACTTCATCGCCATTTTGACGCAGACCACAGCCTCTTTGGTCAAGCAATATCAGGCTTTGCTGGCCACCGAGCAAGTGACAGTTACATTTTCAGAAGAAGGCATCAGGCGACTGGCTCAAATCGCCTTTGATGTCAATGAGCGCACCGAAAACATTGGCGCACGCCGGCTATCGACCGTGATGGAAAGGCTGCTCGATGAAGTCAGCTTTAACGCCGCCAACCTGGGCGGCCAGACCATCACCATTGATGCACCTTACGTTGAATCTCGTTTGTCCGAATTGAGCCAGAACGAAGATTTAAGCCGGTATATTCTTTGAAGGCGGTTATCGTAACCGTTTAGACCCCACCATCGTCATTCCCGCGAAGGCGGGAATCCAGACTGCCTTTCTACTCTGGTAAACCAACATCCCGCCTTCGCGGGAATGACGGCATTTGACATGAGGTCTAAACGATTACCCAATCGCAGCGTGATTACAAACGAATGGTCAGCAGTGGATGTTTTTCAACCTGCCAAACTAAGGATATGGTCAACCCTAAGTTTTGCTTTTGGCTTGTCAGATTTTGGCGTACTGCGTCGTTACAAATCGCTTATGTGACCGGGCCACACCGCACGATTTGCGCTTGGCATTGAATCTTTAACTCTGATGGCCAAATGCGCAACTGATAGTTGACCATATCCTGAATAGAGTTTTTTTCAGACTTGAGTGTTAGGTTCGCCCAGATGGATGTTGTTCTTGTTCATGGATTATTTGATAACGGTTCGAATTTCAAACATTTGGTGCGTTCGCTTCAAGAGCACGGTCATCAATGCTGGGTTCCGACTCTGAAACCTGCTGATGGCAGGACAGGCGTTCACGATATGTCGATTCAGCTCAAGACGTTCATCGACAAACACATCAAAGCGGATGTACAAATTGCAATTATCGGATTTAGCATGGGGTGCATTGTGTCGCGCCAATACATGCAAGTACTTGGCGGTGCTCGTCGCACCAAAGCTTTTTTTTCCATATCTGGCCCTCATAAGGGCACACTGACCGCGTACCTTCACATAGGTCAGGGCGCAAAAGACATGAGACCGGGCAGCGAACTTTTGCAAAATTTGAAACAGACTGAAGAATGCCTCAGGCATGTGCATCTTTTTGCGTACTGGACATCGTACGATATCAATATTATTCCCGCATCAAGCAGCCACTGGCACCTAGCTTCAAACTGCCTTGACGCAAAAGTGATACTTCATCGTTTTATGCCAAAAGATCGACGGGTTTGCATAGACATTGTCCACCGCATCAGTACGCTATATATCGTACTTTGAACAGTAGAGCCAAACAATTGCCTCAGGATTCATAAAGCAATAGCTTTAGACATTCGGGAATGTTTGTCATCTTTGTGGCAACAACTTGGCACTGTACTGATGACAGTGGCCCTCTGGGAATAAGAGGCATGTGCGCCGATTTAAGGATAGGGTCAACATGGCAGAATACAAGTTCCCATTTGCCTGAAAGTCTGCCATGCGTATTTTGTTCTTTTTTTTCTTTCTGGTGGGTCTCACCCTGTCTGTAGCTTCTGAGGTTAAAGAGAGTCGTCTGGATCGTTTGATGGTCTCCAAAGTGCTGCGTGTCTGCATTTGGCCAGACTATTACAGCATCACCTATCGCAACCCAAAAACCCAGCAGTTATCGGGAATCGATATTGATATGGCCTTGGAACTCGGTAAAGATATGGGTCTTGCCGTTAGGTTTATTGACAGTTCATTTGCCAAGTTGATCGATGATGTCACCCAGGATCGTTGTGATGTGGCCATGTTCGCAGTGGGTATCACGCCTGCGCGCCAAACCAAACTTCGATTTACACAGCCGCATCTGGCCAGCGACATTTATGGTGTGACCACAAAAACCAATCGTCGCATCAAGACCTGGCGCGACATCGATCAACCGGGTGCGGTCGTTGCGGTGGCCAAAGGCACTTTGCATGAACCGGTGATGAAAGACAAACTCAAGCAGGCACAATTGATGGTGCTGGATACTCCTTTTGCGCGTGAGCAGGAAGTGCAGTCAGGACGTGCAGATGTCTTTATGACAGACTACCCTTACAGCCAGCGATTTTTAGCCAATGCCGATTGGGCACGTTTGGTCGTACCTGACAGCACGTATCACATCACGCCCTACGCTTACGCCCTGGCGGCTTCCCACTTAAGGCGGGACAAATGCAATATCAATGGGTTACGGTTGATTCGCTCACGTGGTTTTCTTGGCAGGGGAAGCTCACCCATTTGGTTGATTAGCCGTAACAAGCGCATGCAACTGACTTCATCCCTGTCCCGCCTTAACCTGGGTTTAACACCCTCAAAAACATTATTTAAAATCAACATATTGCAAACGAATTTTGCACAACAAAAAAACAGTATCTCTATAATGCTTTGATTTTTATTACTATTTTTTGCCATATGTTAAAGATGGGTTAAGTGGGAAGCAGGCGTTGCGGGACGGCGATACGTTGGCGCGCAATGGCGGAGATGAGTTTGTGGCGGTTTTGGTGGACTTGGAAGATGCCCAGAACGCACTGCCCCTGCTGGATCGTCTGTTGGTGGCTGCCGCCGAACCTATTGAATTTGGTTCGTTTTTCCTACAGGTTTCTGCCAGCATAGGCATCAGCTTTTATGGAGACGAACAAAGCAAAACCGCAGAGGCGTTAATGCGTGAAGCAGATGTGGCCATGTACCAGGCCAAACTGGCCGGCAAGAACCAATACCGTATCTTTGATCCTTGCGACTATTCGCATTGATGCTTTCAACCGAGGAATCCAGGTTCAACTCCGTACTTCTCCCTGCCCCAGCACCACATATTTCAGCGAGGTCAAGCCTTCCATGCCCACGGGACCACGCGCATGAAACTTGTCGGTGCTGATGCCAATTTCGGCCCCCAGACCATACTCAAAACCATCGGCAAAGCGGGTGCTGGTATTGACCATCACGCTGCCTGAATCAACCTCTCGCAAAAACTGTTGGGCATGCTGGTGGTTGCACGTCAAAATGGCATCGGTGTGGTGACTGGAATAGTGGTTGATGTGGGCAATGGCCTCGTTCACGTCGGCCACAATTTTGATGCTGATGATGGGCGCAAGGTATTCCGTGAACCAATCCTCTTCGGTAGCAGAAGTCAGTTGAAAGGATATTGCTATATTTTGAGTAGCTACCAACGCTTGATGGGCGTGGGTTAGAGGCCTATTTTGTTCATAAGTTTGCAGCAAGGCCAAGGCCTCGGGGTCGCACCGCATTTCAACGCCTTTGTTGGCAAAAATAGTGGCCATGCGGGGTAAAAATTCATGAGCGATACCGCGTGCCACCAGCAGACTTTCGGTGGCATTGCAGGGGCTGTATTTTTGGGTTTTGGCGTTGTCTGTGATGGTGATGGCCTCATTGATGTTGCACGGGTCATCCACATAAGTGTGGCAATTGCCATCGAGATGCTTGATGACCGGCACTTTGGCCTCACGGCTGATGCGTTCAATCAGCCCCTTGCCGCCGCGTGGAATGACAACATCCACATACTGCTGCATGGTAATCAAGTGACCAACGGCTTCGCGGTCTGTGGTTTGCACCAATTGCACCGCATTCATGGGCAGACAGCTCATCTGCAAAGCTTGCTGCACCAGTTGAGTCAATGCCCTGTTCGAGTCCAGCGCTTCAGAGCCACCCCGCAAAATACAGGCATTGCCGCTTTTGATGCACAGGCTTGCTGCTTCAATCGTGACGTTGGGGCGGCTCTCGAAAATCATGGCAAATACGCCGATGGGCACACGCATTTGCCCCACACGAATGCCGCTGGGTTGCTGGCGCAAAGCAGTGATTTCACCAATGATGTCAGGCATGGCTGCCAATTGTTCACACCCCAGGGCGCAAGTTTCAATCGCATGGGGGCTGAGTTTGAGCCTGTCCAACAGGGGTGCATCGAGGCTTGTGGCACGTTCTAGGTCTTTGGCATTTTCAAGTTGTAGCACGTTTGCATTGGCACGAAGCAAAGTCGCCAAGTGTCGAAGTGCTTTGTTTTTAATAGCTGCCGACGCTTTAGCCATCAGGGCTGCAGCCTGTTTGGCCTGTAAACCCAGGGTTTGGGTGTGTTCGTGAATGTGGAGGGTTGTCATGGGCATCCTGGTGATATCGACTGAACGAATCGTGATCTATCAGGTGGCAGTCGCACGGAATGCCGCGAGCGCATCCTGCGTAACAAGCAGAACCTGGTCCTCACCCGCGCTGGTTTCGAGCCACACCACTTCGAGTTTAGGAAAGGCGGCCTCGAAATGTTCGCGTTCATGGCCAACTTCCAACACCAAAATGGCATCCTTGGTCATTTGCAGGGCGGCATCTGACAGCAGTTGGCGAATAAAGTCCATGCCGTCCTGGCCGCCTGCACGGTTGCCGTCCAGTGCCAACGCAGGCTCTGCCATGTATTCTGGGGGCAGGGTTTTCATGCTCTGGGCGTTGACATACGGCGGGTTGCACAAAATCAGGTCGTAATGGCTGCCGGTTTTTGGAATACCGTCACATTGGCGCAAGACAACGCGACCATGCAGGCCGTGGCGGTTAATGTTGATGCGTGCCACTTCCAATGCATCTGCGCTGATGTCAGAGGCCTGCACTTTGACATCGGGATACACCATGGCGGCAATGACCGCTAGGCTGCCGCAACCAGTGCCCAAGTCCAGCACCCGATGAACCTCATCACTGAGCCAATAATCCAGGCTGCCTTCCATCAACACTTCAGCAATCAGTGAGCGTGGCACGAGGGTGCGTTCATCCACATAAAACGCCACACCTTGCAGCCAAGCCTCCTGGGTCAGGTAAGCGGCGGGCTTGCGGGTGCTGATGCGCGCTTCAATCAGTGTAGCTACCTGCGCTTGTTCAGTGCGGGTGACAGGCCGATGGGCTGATTCATCTTCGGCCAACAACGAGGTATCCAGGGGCAGGCCGATTTTCCACAAAACCAGCCAGGCGGCCTCATCGAACGCACAGGTCGCGCCGTGACCAAAAACCACGCCAGCAGCCGTCAACTTTGCAGCGGCTCGTGTGACGCATTGCGAAAGGGTGATGGGTGATGCTGGCATGGTGTGGTCCCTCAGGTGATGTTTTTTAGCAGGCGCAAGTAGATGTTTTTAAGTGGCTCGATGTCGGCGATAGCGATGGATTCATCAACCTTGTGAATGCTGTCACACAGCGGTCCCAATTCAATCACTTGCGGGCATATATTGGCAATAAACCGTGCATCGCTGGTGCCGCCGCTGGTTGAGAGTTCTGTGTGAATGCCCGTTTCAGCATGAATGGCTGCTGCAACAGCATCGACGAGTGTGCCGGGTGGGGTCAGAAAAGGCAAACCACCGAGTGTCCAGATCAGGTCGTAATCCAGACGGTGATGATCGAATACTGCTTTCAGACGCGCTTGCAATGACTGAACACTGGAGGCTGTGCCAAACCGGAAATTGAAATCAACCCCCACCGTGCCAGGAATAACATTGACAGCACCCGTGCCGGCGTGAATGTTGCTGACCTGCCACGACGTGGGTTCAAAAAAATCGTTGCCCTGATCCCACGTCACCGTGACCAGTTCAGCCAAAGCAGGGGCCAACAGATGGATGGGGTTTTTGGCCAGTTGGGGGTACGCAATATGACCTTGAATGCCACGGACGGTGAGCTTGCCGCACAAAGTACCGCGCCGGCCATTTTTGATTTGGTCACCTAAACGATGGACTGACGTAGGCTCGCCCACGATGCAATAGTCCATTCGTTCGCCGCGTTGTTGCAAGGCCTCAACCACTTTGATGGTGCCATCGACGGCGGGGCCTTCTTCGTCGCTGGTGAGCAAAAAACCAATGCTCAACGGCGTATCAGGATATTGGGCGATGAATTCTTCAGTGGCCACCACAAACGCGGCGATCGACGTTTTCATGTCCGATGCTCCCCGTCCATACAGATGGCCGTCGCGCTCGGTAGGGGTAAAGGGGTCGCTGTGCCATTGCGCTACAGGGCCTGTGGGCACCACATCGGTATGGCCCGCAAAGACTATCAATTGTGAAGCTGCTTGCACAGATGGGACGGGCGTTCCAGGCCTTTTTGCCCATAAATTTTGCACACAAAAATCAGCAGGACCGCTCATGCTTAACTGGACTTGAAAGCCCATGCGAGAAAGTCTTTCACCCACTATTTTTTGGCAACCGCCATCATCAGGGGTCACAGATGGACAAGCGATCAACTGACGGGCAAGGTCTAGGGTGGGTGTCATTGGGGCACATCCAGTGTGATTTCGGTGAAAGTAGCGTGGTCGTCGAATTCGTCATCCACGACGACAGTGGGTTTGGCACGCGCCGTAAAGTCGTTTTGTAAACGCCACATCAGGTTGGTGGGAGAGTCAGCGTTGGCCAGTCCCTCTTTGCGGTCAATAATGCCAGCCACAATCAAGCGGGCAATGTCTTGCTCAAAGGTCTGACTACCCTCGGCCATGGACTTTTCCATGGCCTCCTGAACGCCTGCAAAGTCGCCGGTGGATATCAAATCAGACACCAGCTTGGTGTTCATCATGATCTCGACGGCAGGCGATCGTGTTTGTGCAATGTTGCGCAACAGACGTTGCGAAATGATGGCTTTAAGCGCTGCTGAAAGATCACCGAGCAAGGTTGGGCGAACCTCGACCGGGTAAAAACTCAACACGCGGTTTAACGCCTGGTAGCTGTTGTTGGCGTGCATGGTGGCTAGGCACAGATGTCCGGTTTGAGCGTAAGCAATCGCTGAAGACATGGTTTCACGGTCACGAATTTCGCCAATCAAAATCACGTCAGGCGCCTGGCGCAGCGCATTTTTCAAAGCCACTTGGGCGGACAGCGTGTCAGTGCCCACTTCACGCTGATTGATGATGGAACGCTTGTTTTTAAAAAGAAACTCAACAGGGTCTTCAATGGTCAGAATATGCCCCGACATACTGGCGTTGCGATGGTCGATCATCGAGGCCAGAGTGGTACTTTTGCCAGCACCGGTAGCGCCGACCATCAGCACCAAACCCCGTTTTTCCAGCATCACATCGGCCAATATGGGGGGAAGACTCAGTGTGGACATGGCGGGTATTTCGGTGGCAATGTAGCGAATCACGGCAGCAAATGTTCCGCGTTGGCGCATCGCACTGATGCGATAACGCCCGGCACCCGCCAATGACATACCCATGTTCAGTTCATTGATCTCTTCGAGTTCTTCAATACGTTCAGGTGGCAAAACTTCTTTGAGCAGGTTCAGTGGCGCATCGGGCGGCAAAACCTGACTGTTAATGGGAACGCACACACCATTGATGCGAAGCAATGCTGGTGAATGCGCTGACAAATACAAATCGGAGGCACGTTTTTCTGACATCAGACGCAAAATGCGCTCCATGGTGCCCATGCCTGGATTGTTGGTGACGGTGGCCATTTGATGTGTTGGAATGTCCGTTAAAGATCAGGCGTTTTAGGTTTGTTCTGACAGGTTTGGGATAGGGTCAACTTATTATTGACCCTATTTTTAGTCGCGCAGCAAATCGTTGAGGCTGGTTTTGGCGCGGGTTTGTGCATCTACTTGTTTAACGATGACGGCGGCATACAAACTGTATCTGCCACCGTCCTTGGGCAAACTGCCGCTGATGACCACCGAGCCTGCAGGCACACGACCGTAGCTGACGCTGCCCGTGGCGCGGTCATAAATGGGGGTGCTTTGACCTATATACACCCCCATCGAGATGACCGAGTTTTCTTCCACAATGACACCTTCGACAATTTCAGAGCGCGCACCAATGAAGCAGTTGTCCTCGATGATGGTGGGGCCGGCCTGCATAGGCTCTAGTACACCGCCAATGCCTACACCACCGCTCAAATGAACATTCTTGCCGATTTGCGCACAAGAACCCACAGTAGCCCAGGTATCGACCATGGTGGCTTCGTCCACATAAGCGCCAATGTTGACAAAGCTCGGCATCAAAATGACCCCTTTGGCCAAAAAACTGCCCCGACGTGCAACAGCAGGCGGAACCACACGCACGCCAGTTGCCAGCATATCGGATTCGCTTATTCCGGAAAACTTCGGTGGCACTTTGTCATAAAAATCAATGTCGCCGGCCTTTATCAATGCGTTGTCCTTCAGGCGAAAACTCAATAACACGGCTTTTTTAATCCACTGGTGCGTCGTCCATTGGCCGACAGATTTTCGTGTGGCCACTCGCAGATGACCGGTATCAAGCTGCACAATAACGTGTTCAATGGCATCGGTGAGCGCTTTAGGAGCAGACTGTGCAGACAGGTTGGCGCGGTCTTCCCACGCGGCATCAAGAAGGGTTTGCAATGCTTGGGTCATGTGCTTTTTTTAAAGTGATTGGAAAAAATGAACTCGAAATTTTTGACTCAGGGAAAATGGGGTGTTGCGTTGTGTGGTACCAAGACACAAGTCAGGAGCAATCAACACCATGCGGATGAAGATGCAGATGCAGATGCGCCAAGTGTCCGGATTGTGACCCCGTGTCGTGCAACACGGCAGCATTATCCTAGATTCCTCAGTTAAACGCGCCCGAGTGGGCTACTGGCGGCGTGTCTGGGTAGGCGTGACGACGCTGCAGGCTACTGCCTGCAAGGAGGAACAACACCCCCAGACGCGCCGCCAGTAGCTCAATCGGGTGCGTAGCGCTCTCACCCAAAGGGTGAACTCCATCGAAGT
>CAIYWD010000141.1 GCA_903929815.1 uncultured beta proteobacterium | reverse complement strand
CCTAACCCCCCTTTTTCAAAGGGGGGAATGAGAACGGTTAGCCCGTTTGGGCAAAGCGCTGTATTTGTCCCCCCCTTTGAAAAAGGGGGGTTAGGGGGGATTTGGTTTTTGTATTGCACCACATCACTTTGAAACGCACCCGACATAGGTGTTGATTCAGACATCCTCCGAAATTACCACCAAAATATCATTATTTTTAGACAGTTTCGAACACCAAGCATTCCATCAGATGGGTGAATCACCCACTTCCATACGTAACCATTTTCCACCAGGTATCCTTGCACTCAAGCCCGTGAGTGTTCGGCATAACTGTTCCTGTGCGTAGCGATGTGACGATTTTTGTAGTGGTTCCATACGCGCCACTACCCATTGATCATCACTGCGTATCCAGCCTTGGCAATTGAATATGGCATAGAGCAAATCGACTCTGTCTTTGTCGTTGGTCAACAGATCATCTAGCAAGTCCAACAGTAGAATTCTTGCGTTCCATACCGATGTCGTGACAAAGTCAAACAGATTTTTGCCTTCTTTGTCAAGGGTCTTGAAAGATTGGTAATCAGTCAGTCCGCTTATGTCTATGCGTTCAGGTAGTTTGGCTTTGTCGTCTTTTTGTTTCTGGAGTTGTTCTTCCTCTTCAGAAATGGCTTCGGTCAGCCGTTTGTGCAGGCAGTTCAACCTCTCGCTGCCGTCTTGCTTCTGGCTGGGTTTGGCTTTGCTGTGATCCTTGTAGAGTTTGTCAAGTTTCTTTTGTGTGGTCGTTATCTGTTGCTCAAGTATCTGGATTTGTGGATTGGCAATGTTTTGTTGTTCGCTTTCACTGACGCAAAAGCCTGGATGATAGTGGAATTGGTGTTTTATCTGGCTATATTCAAATGTGTTTTCACGCTTACCGTAGTAATTTAACATGCCGCCGGCAATGTCTTGCAAGGTGAACTGCAAGTCAGCGTCCCAGCACAGCACGCTGACACGATGGTTGGTAAGCATGTTTTGCATGACCACGCGACGCAGATTAAATCGGTGTTCGGGTTGCTCAGTGTTGGTTACAGTTTTGAGCTGTTCTAGAAGTTTGTAGTGGACGTCGTTGATGGTGATGCTGTCGGTAAAGTCTGCTTCTTGCAGGGCGATGAGTTGTTCCTGGCTGGCGTTCTTTTCCCATGTGATGAACGGTGTTTTGTCTTGAATGAGTTTGCTAAAGAATGACGCACCATCATCTTCACCGTCCAACACCTGGACAGGCAAAATGATCAGTGACTGGCTTTGTGCATAGCGACCAAGGTCGAGAATGCGTGCGCGCAAGTCTCCATGTCCTTCTTCGATATCAAAGGTCACGATGCGTCCTTTGGTGTCGCAGGTCACCATGTTGGTCTGTCCAGGAATGGGAATTAGCATCTGTGTGCTTCGTGCTGCTTGTTCTTGTTCTTGGCCGGTATAGGGCAGCGGATGCCTGTCAGTGAACCACAGTCGGTGGCTTACCACACCATAGCGTATTTGATGAGCAAAGAACTCACCAAGCAAGGTCTTGGATCGGTGCAAATCGGCTGCTGCGTGAAACCATGTCCACAAGATATCCAAAGCGGGTAGGCGTTTCAAACCTAGCAGTCTGCCTAGTTCGTCCTGACGTTGATGCTTCATTTGTGCAATGGAGCGGGTGTTGGAGATGGCCATGAAGGCAAACACCATGAAGATACGCCAGCCGTTGCCAAACAATCGAAATATTCTGGGCATCCATTGTGATTGGCTTATCAGCACCATGAGCATCGTAAAGATGCCTGCATAGCGATTAACTTCCCAATCATGGTTGTTGGCATAGGGGATTTCGCTAACTTTTTCATTCACCGGCAAAGGAGGTGGCAATGCTTTATCTGATTGATTTTCATCATGATTCGTATCAATCATTGCGGTGGTGGTCGATGTATTTGTGCGTGACGCATCCAAGGTGGCGTGTTTTTTTGCCACAGTTGTTGGCATGGATTGCTCTTTTGTGGATGGCGTCTTCAATGCCTCTGGCAGGGGTGATGTGTTCTGGACTGGGAGATTTGGCAAGACATTTTTGATAGATGTTTCTTGCAAGGTGTAAATGGCATCGGCATCGCCCTTACAGACCATATCATCTTGTTTGGCGTTGAGGATTTGTGCTTTTTTAGCACGCCGCATTGCTTCAAGCTCACGAGCTTTCGAGCCGGGACGGCGTTGATTGACATTAATGCGACTTTGCAAGTCGTCGCCTTTGCTTTGACTTGGGCTGTAGCCATGAAATAGACCACTGATGCCAAACATGCGGTAACTTTCTCGGTAATTGTGCAATGTCTGACGGCTCAGATTCAACACCTTGGCCAAGCGCGTCTGGTTAATATCTTTTTGTAATAGTTCGACTACAAAAATACGCATTTCAGCCTTATCGGCCAGATTCACCCGCTTGACGAATTGGGTTCGAAAATAAAGATCACCATGATGACGGAGACCGAGAGGAAGATGTAAAACATAGCACCTGCCGAGGTCGAAATAACCATCTGATTCCGATTGTGGTGTGATCAACTTAGTTTGTGTCATGGTTCATACCTGATGTAGTATTGATGATGGTTATTGTAACATGGCTTTACAAAAAAGTCACATCATTATTATTTTTTTTAAGATGTTGATGATTTAATTGTCCAATCAATAAAAATTTAACTGAGTCATCCAGGATGATCTGACCTTAAAATGAACTGTCATGGCTGCCCACTTGTCCCCAACCAAGATGACGGGCATCACTCATCCAATTGATCAATACGTTGATCAACATCCGCCGCAAACCGTTCCACAAACATCAGGGCGCGAACCGTTCCTACAGCGTGGTCAAAATTTTGCTGTTCATCCATCAAATGTTCTATTGTTTGAAGCATCTCGCGCTTGACACGATTGACTTGTCTGCGTATTTTCTCTAAATCATCAGCACTGTGGGCAGCGTTCAAATCTTCTCGCCATTGCATTTGCTGCATTAAAAAATCAGCAGGCATAGCGGTGTTTTTGTCGGCATGGACTGACACGCCGTGCAGTTCGCACAAGTAAGCCGCACGTTTGAGGGGGTCTTTCAGGCGTTGGCAGGCTTCATTGATGCGCACAGACCATTGCATGGCAATGCGTTGCGCCGCGACTCCCTGGTTGGCAAATTGATCGGGGTGGGCCAAGCGCTGCAAGTCTTGCTTGCGTGCATCAATTTGTGACAAGTCTTGATGGAAGAGCCGCTTCAGTCCCAACAGCTCGAAATCGTCAGATTGCAGATTCACACTCGAAACGACTCACCACATCCGCACTGGTCACGTTCTTTGGGGTTATGGAACTTGAAACCTTCTTTGAGGCCGTCACGAACATAATCAATCTCTGTGCCGTCCAGATAAGTCAAACTGCGAGGGTCAATCCATATCTTGATACCGCGTTCTTCAAAAATCATATCCTCTTGGTCGATGTCATCGACATACTCCATACGGTAAGCCATACCGGAACAACCAGTCGTAGTGACTCCCAAACGAATGCCCAGGCCTTGACCACGTTTGGTCAAAAAACTGTGGATGTGTGTTGCTGCGGGTTCAGTCAGTGTGATAGCCATGATGTGAGATGTTGTGGTTCATGAATCAAGCCAAAGCGGGTTGATCATGTTTTTGTCGGTAATCCAAGATAGCAGCCTTGATGGCATCTTCTGCCAGGATGGAGCAGTGAATTTTGACAGGCGGCAAAGCCAATTCCTGGGCAATCGTGCTGTTTTTGAGCGTGGCAGCCTGATCAAGCGTTTTGCCCTTGACCCACTCTGTGACCAACGAAGACGATGCAATGGCCGAACCGCAGCCATACGTTTTAAAGCGGGCATCTTCAATCATCCCTGTATCGGGGCTGACCTTGATTTGCAGCTTCATCACATCGCCGCAAGCGGGGGCACCCACCATGCCGGTGCCCACAGACGCATCGCTCTTGTCAAAAGAACCCACATTGCGCGGGTTTTCATAGTGATCCATGACTTTTTCAGAATAGGCCATGTCAGTTCTCCTTAAAAAACCATCTGCAAAAATAAACAAATACCATCTCAATGACTCTCAAAATTGCGCTGAGTTTTGCTGTCCAACAAGCTATCCTTATATCCTTATATCCTTATATCCTTAGTGTGTTGCCCACTGAATGGCAGAAATATCCACGCCTTCTTCGTACATTTCCCACAATGGGCTTAATTCACGCAGACGCGCTACGTTTTCTTGGATGGTCGCTACCGCGTAGTCAATTTCAGCTTTGGTCGTCCAGCGGCCAATGGTCATGCGCAAGCTACTGTGTGCCAATTCATCGCTGCGACCCAAGGCACGCAGCACATAGCTAGGCTCTAGCGAGGCCGAAGTGCAAGCCGAACCACTTGACACAGCCAGCCCCTTGATGCCCATCATCAAGGATTCGCCTTCAACGTAATTGAAGCTCATATTGAGGTTGTGCGGCACGCGCTGTGTCAGGTGGCCATTGATAAACACTTGCTCAACGTCTTTCAGGCCTGCCACCATGCGATCATGCAAGGCTTGAATTTTGACTCGTTCACCCGCCATTTCCATTTGGGCAATGTGGTAGGCCTCGCCCATGCCCACGATCTGGTGCGTGGGCAATGTGCCTGAGCGCATACCGCGCTCATGACCACCGCCGTGCATTTGTGCTTCAATGCGAATGCGGGGTTTTCGGCGAACAAACAGAGCACCAATGCCTTTTGGCCCGTAGGTTTTGTGTGCGGTCAAGCTCATCAAATCAACGGGAAGCTGACTCAAATCAATGTCAACTCTACCTGTGGCTTGTGCTGCATCCACATGAAAAACAACCTTTTTTTCACGACATAAGATGCCCAGAGCGGCAATATCCTGAATCACGCCAATCTCGTTATTGACCAACATGACACTTGCTAGAACGGTGTCTTGTCGAATGGCATTTTTGAACACATCAGCACTGACCAAGCCATCGGGCTGCACATCTAGGTAGGTGACCTCAAACCCTTGACGTTCCAGCTCGCGGCAAGTATCGAGCACAGACTTGTGTTCGGTTTTGAGGGTGATAATGTGTTTTCCTTTGGACTGGTAAAAGTGTGCAGCACCTTTGATGGCCAGATTGTTGGACTCGGTCGCACCTGATGTCCAGACAATCTCACGCAAATCAGCGCCAACCAGGGATGCCACTTGCACACGTGCTTTTTCAACGGCAGCTTCAGCCTCCCAGCCCCAGGCGTGACTGCGCGAGGCCGGGTTTCCAAAGTGTGCATGGAGCCAGGGAATCATGGCTTCTACTACTCGCTCGTCGCAAGGACTGGTGGCGCTATAGTCCATGTAAATAGGAAAATGAGGTGTGGTATCCATCGTGATCCAATTCAAAAAAAATTACATTTGGGCGAGCGAGGCACCCAGTGACACTACGGAGTTGGGCGCAGTGACACAGATCAACTTGTCTGCCGGCATTTGGGCAATGGCGCGTGTGGCACTTGATTTTTCTTCATCCTGGTAGCCTTTGGCCCATTGATCATCTACTAGCTTTTGTAAACTGACCGAACCTAAAAACTCGACCATTTTGACGTTCAGTTCTTCCCACAGTTCATGCGTCATACAGCGCATACCATCACCCAGACAGTCCCCTTGGCCACTGCACTGCGTGGCATCCATCGATTCATTGACGGCCAACATGATGTCTGCTACCGAAATTAAAGCAGGTGAGCGCGCCAGAACGTAACCACCACCGGGCCCACGAACAGATTCGACCAGCATATAGCGACGCAGTTTGCCAAAGAGCTGCTCTAGGTAAGACAATGAAATGTGCTGTCTTTGGCTGATGGTGGCCAAAGCGACTGGCCCGGCCCCCTGACGAAGTCCCACATCAATCATGGCGGTTACCGCAAAACGGCCTTTGGTGGTAAGACGCATGACAAACTCCTGACGTAAACTATTAACGCATCAACTGTATGTTGATCAATACTGTCAAGTATATCACTTGTCCTAGTAATTTTGTCGGATAACCTAACTGTCGAGTGCGTTTCAAAGTGATGTGGTGCAATACAAAAACCAAATCCCCCTTAACCCCCCTTTTTCAAAGGGGGGGACAAATACAGCGCTTTGCCCAAATAGGCGGCTTCCCACTTAAGGCGGGGCAAATGCAATATCGGCAGGGGAAGCTCACACATTTGTCTGATTAGCCGTAACAAGCGCAGGCATCTGATTTCATCTCTGTCCCGCCTTAAGTGGGAAGTGGGAAGTGGGAAGTGGGAAGTGGGAAGTGGGAAGCCTCATTTTTGAGCGTCACCTAGATGATCTGAATCGCTACAAACGTGCCAGTTGCGCATTGATTTTGGTCAAAGTTGCCTCAAAACCGGCCAGCCGATCGCGTTCTTGATCAATCACTGCGGTTGGTGCTCTGGCCACAAAAGACGCATTGTCCAGTTTGGCGTTGGCTTTGGTGATTTCGCCTGTCAGTCGCGTTTGTTCTTTGCCAAGACGTGCCTTTTCTGCGGCGATATCTATCTCCATATGAAGGCACAGGCGAACATCCCCTGCCACAGACACAGGGGAAGATTGCGCAGCAGCAGCCCAGGCCGATTCATCCTCAAACACGCTAACTGACCGTAGCTTGGCCAGTGCTTGCAAGACCGGTGCGATTTGTGTCATCCAAGTGGCATCTGCCTTGGAACTGACCAGCACCAACAACGGTAATCGGGTAGCGGGTGACACATTCATTTCGCCGCGCAGGTTGCGGCAAGCATCTACCAGGGTTTTTAGTTGGGTGATGTGGGTGATGGCTGCCTCGTTGATACATTCAGGCTGGCCGACAGGGTAGTGCGCAATAGATACAGATGGGCGGGTACTGTCCCAGCGCCCGGCCACAGGGGCGACTTTTTGCCAGAGTTCTTCGGTCACAAAGGGAATGATGGGGTGTGCCAATCTTAAAATGGTCTCCAGCGTGCCTATCAGAGTATGGCGTGTGGCGCGTTGCTGGGTTGCATCGCCGGTTTGAATTTGCACCTTGGCAATCTCAAGATACCAATCACAAAACTCGTTCCAGACAAAATCGTAAATGGTATTGGCAACGGTGTCCAGACGGTAGGCCTCAAAGCCTGTCGCTACGTCAATGGCTGTACGTTGCAGCAGCGAATCGATCCAGCGGTCAGCCGCGCTGAAATAAAGGTCAGTCTCAAGTGCATGAAGACCACAGTCCTGACCCTCGCAATTCATCAGTACAAAACGGCTGGCATTCCACAGCTTGTTGCAAAAGTTGCGGTATCCCTCACATCGCTTGCTATCAAAGTTAATGGCACGACCTAATGAGGCCAGCGATGCAAAGGTCAACCGCAGTGCATCCGCACCAAAAGCGGGGATGCCTGACGGAAATTCTTTTTCAGTATTTTTGCGCACTTGCGGTGCAGTTTCAGGTTGACGCAAGCCTTCGGTGCGCTTGACCAGCAGATCAGGCAACTCAATGCCATCGATTAAATCAACCGGGTCCAGCACATTACCTTCAGACTTGCTCATTTTTTTGCCCTGAGCATCGCGTACCAGACCGTGCATGTAAACCTGCCTGAATGGAACTTGACCGGTGAAATGCGTGGTCATCATGATCATTCTGGCGACCCAGAAAAAGATGATGTCATAGCCGGTGACCAACACATTGGACGGCAGGTAAAGTGTGGCATCGTCCAAATCCTGTGACGTGGCTTGTTCAGATTGTCTAAAGCCCACAGTACTAAAGGGAATCATGGCCGATGAATACCAGGTGTCAAGCACATCCTCATCGCGCTTCAAGGCTCCGGTATAACCCTCTTTTATGGCTTTAGCCCTTGCTGCGTCTGCATTATGCGCTACAAAAACAGAACCATCCTCTCCATACCAGGCCGGAATTTGATGCCCCCACCACAGTTGGCGGCTGATGCACCAGTCCTGAATGTTGTTCATCCATTGGTTGTAGGTATTGACCCAATTTCCAGGTACAAAGCTTACAGCACCAGACTGCACTGCGTCAATGGCTTTTTGGGTGATGCTTTTGCCGGTAGGGTCTTGGTCGCTCACCTTGGTCATGGCCACAAACCATTGGTCGGTGAGCATGGGTTCGATGATCTGGCCGGTACGCTCACAGCGTGGCACCACCAATTTGTGAGGTTTGACTTCGACCAGTAATCCCAAGGCTTGCAGGTCAGCCACCACTTGCGTTCTTGCAGCAAAGCGATCAAGCCCACGGTAAGCCTGTGGCATGAGTTCAGGGCGCGCTTCAGACGGACCCGTTTCACCATGACCCATGTTCTGGATAAACACAGGCGCGTGGCTGATGCTGGCGTTGAGTTCAAAAATACACACCATCGGTAGTCCGTGGCGCTGACCTACGGCGTAGTCGTTGGGGTCATGGGCGGGGGTCACTTTGACCACGCCAGTGCCAAAAGTCTGATCGACATAGTCATCAGCAATCACAGGGATCAAGCGATGGCACAGTGGCAATGTCACTTGTTGGCCAATCAAATGCGCGTAGCGATCGTCTTTGGGGTTGACCATCACGGCCACGTCGCCTAGCATGGTTTCAGGCCGCGTGGTGGCGACTACCAAGCCCTGCGCCATATCTGCACCTACTTTCTGCGGGCCATCAGCAAAAGGATAAAGGATGTGCCAAAGTGATCCGTTTTCTTCTTCGCTTGCCACTTCAAGGTCACTGACCGCACTCATGAGCACGGGGTCCCAGTTGACCAGACGCTTGCCACGGTAAATCAGTCCCTGTTCATACAAACGCACAAAAGTTTCTGTGACGGTTTTGGATAATTTGTCGTCCATGGTGAAGTATTCACGGCTCCAATCCACACTGGCACCCATGCGTCGCATTTGGGTGGTGATGGTGTTGCCACTTTTTTCTTTCCATTCCCACACTTTCGAGACAAAGTTTTTGCGTGCCATGTCTGGCGTGCTGCCCATGTCGTGACGGTTGATGCCTTGTGCCTGCAACTGGCGTTCCACCACAATTTGGGTGGCAATGCCTGCATGGTCGGTACCAGGAATCCACGCCGTGTTAAACCCTTTCATGCGGTGGTAGCGCGTTAGGCTGTCCATGATGGTTTGGTTAAACGCATGACCCATGTGCAATGTACCCGTGACGTTGGGAGGCGGTAACTGAATGGCAAAGTTTTTGCACTGTGCAGCAGCTTCAGGATTGGGAGAACCTGTGCCGCGAAAGCCTGCAACACTGTAGCCACGCTTTTCCCATTCTTGCCCCCATCGGGCTTCGATGGCGGCGGATTCAAAAGATTTTGACAAGCTGTCAAGGCCGGGTTGCTGCAAGGTAGGGGTCATGGGTCTCATTGGAAATGATCTTTTATCACGGAAAACGGCACCCAGAGGTGCCGTTACTGTCAAAATAATATAGGGAACAAAAGGTTATATTTTGCCAACCAGGTCGAGCGAAGGTTTCAGTGTGGCAGCGCCGCTATGCCACTTGGCAGGGCACACTTCACCCGGATGGCTATAAACATACTGGGCGGCTGTCACCTTGCGCAACAGCTCTTTGGCATCACGACCAATGCCGTTGTCATGAATTTCACACAGTTTGATTTGACCTTCAGGATTGATGACAAAAGTGCCGCGAAGTGCCAAGCCCTCTTCTTCAATCATGACTTCAAAGTTGCGCGACAGTCTGCCGGTGGGGTCACCAATCAGGGCGTATTTAACTTTTTGGATGGCGGGTGAAGTATCTGCCCAAGCCTTGTGGGCAAAGTGGGTATCTGTAGAAACGCCATAAATGTCAGCACCAATTTTGGCAAATTCAGCGTGAGTGTCGGCAAGGTCTTCAAGCTCGGTGGGACAAACAAACGTAAAGTCAGCAGGGTAAAACACCAGCACAGACCATTTGTCCATGAAGGTTTGTTCGCTCACTTCAATAAATTGGCCCGCTTGGTACGCTTGGGCAGTAAAAGGTTTAACCTGGGTATTGATCAATGACATGAATGACTCCTGAAAAATGGGGTTAAAAAGACATCGGCACTATTACCGATAGACGCCATCATAGCCGCGACCTAGGGTGTCGAAATTTGGTGGTGTCTCACGTTGACATACAAGGTCGTGCTGGGTATGAAATCCATTCAAAAGTTGCCATTTCTGCTGCTTTTATAAACACAGCTCGCCAGGAGTGCCAGACTTTTATAAGTCTCACTAGCTTAGGATATGGTCAACAATCAGTGAATTCAACGAACAATTATTCTATTCTCACGGTTCGCTGATTTCAAAAGCAAGTTCTTCAGATTGCACAATGGTACTGCTGGTGGTCATGTAGCAGCGGCTCCCAGCCGCTGACGCTGGCAAAGCGGCAAGATGCCGCTTCCACGAGTGCCATGCCTGATTCCAATCATTCAGCTTCTTG
>CAIYWD010000140.1 GCA_903929815.1 uncultured beta proteobacterium | reverse complement strand
TTTGGCTTTACCGGCACACCGATCTTCCCGCAAAACGCCCTCGGTGCGGAAACCACTGCCAGCGTGTTTGGCCGTGAGTTGCATTCATACGTGATTACCGATGCAATTCGTGACGAAAAGGTGCTCAAGTTCAAGGTCGATTACAACGATGTGCGCCCGCAGTTTAAAGCCCTAGAAACTGAGCTAGATGAGAAAAAACTCAGCGCGGCGGAAAACAAGCAAGCCTTGTTGCACCCTGACCGTATTCGGGAGATTTCACAGTACATCTTGAATAACTTTCGGCAAAAAACCCATCGCCTGCAAGCCGGTGCCAAAGGCTTTAATGCCATGTTTGCCGTGAGCAGTGTGGATGCCGCCAAGCTGTATTACGAGTCGTTCAAGGAGTTGCAAAAAGCCAGTGACAAGCCGTTGAGAGTGGCTACCATTTTCTCGTTTGCGGCCAATGAAGAGCAGGATGCTTTAGGCGATATTCTGGATGAAAGCTTTGATGTTTCAGCCATGAACAGCAGCGCCAAAGAATTTTTAAGCGCGGCCATCATCGACTACAACGCGCTGTTTAAAACCAACTTCAGCGTGGATAGCAATGGTTTTCAAAACTACTACCGCGACCTTGCCAAGCAAGTAAAGGCCAAGGAAATCGATTTGCTGATTGTGGTGGGCATGTTTCTAACTGGCTTTGATGCACCCACGCTGAACACCTTGTTTGTGGACAAAAACCTGCGCTACCACGGTTTGATTCAAGCCTATTCGCGCACCAACCGTATTTATGATGCCACCAAGACCTTTGGCAATATCGTCACCTTCCGAGATTTGGAGCAGGCGACCATCGACGCCATCACCTTGTTTGGTGATAAAAACACCAAGAACGTGGTGCTTGAGAAGAGCTACAAGGAATACATGGAAGGCTTTACGGATGTGGTGACCGGTGAGGCACGGCGTGGTTTTGTGGAGGTGGTGAGCGAGTTGGAGCAGCGCTTTCCTGACCCTGCAGCCATTGAAAAAGAGTCCGACAAAAAGGCCTTCGCAAAACTGTTCGGCGAGTATTTGCGCATTGAAAACGTGCTGCAAAACTACGATGAATTTGCCAGCCTGAAGGTCTTGCAAAACGTTGACATGAATGACCCGGTGGCGGTTGATGCCTTCAAGGCCAGCCATTATTTAGGCGATGAAGATCTGGCAGCGCTGCAAGCTGTTCGGATACCGGCTGAACGCAAAGTTCAGGACTACCGTTCAAGCTACAACGATATTCGCGATTGGCTGCGTCGGGAAAAATCTTCCGCTGACAAAGAAAAATCGACCATCAACTGGGATGACGTGGTCTTTGAGGTGGACCTGCTGAAGTCACAAGAGATCAACCTTGACTACATTTTGGGGTTGATTTTTGAGAACCATAAAAAGGTCAAGGACAAGGCCACACTGGTGGAAGACGTGCGCCGGGTGATTCGTGCCAGCCTGGGTAACCGCGCCAAAGAGAGCCTGCTGGTGGACTTTATCAACCAAACCGACCTCGATCAGATTGGCGATAAGGCCAGTGCGATTGATGCCTTTTTCACCTTTGCCCAAGCAGAACAACAGCGTGAAGCACAAGAGCTGATTAACACCGAGAGCCTGAATGCCGTAGCGGCCAAGCGCTATATCACCAGCTCACTAAAACGGGAATTCGCCAGTGACAATGGCACTGAGCTCAATGCCGTTCTGCCCAAGATGAGCCCGCTTCATCCGCAATACCTGACCAAAAAACAAAGCGTGTTCCAGAAAATCGCTGCTTTCGTTGAGAAGTTCAAAGGTGTGGGTGGGCAGGTCTGAGGGATGGATACCATGTTCATTCCCAATCGTCGCTCCAACAGGACCGACAGCGGCCTGAATGAAGATTCAGTTATTCGGAAATTTGAAGATGCGGTTTAACTCACTGCTCATGGTTCGCTTATTTCAACCACCAGTTCTTGAGATTGCCGGATGCGATTCAAAGGTAACCGTTTAGGATCAGACAACCTGATCTCTACACCGTCTGCCTAACCTCTGTGTTGTAAAAAATACATATAAATCAAATGTCTAATAGAAAATACAGGGATTCCTGATGGCTGACGCATCCACATTCTCAGATTTTGCAAAGATACCATCTTGGCAATGTTCAGACATGTTGGCCATAGCTGATATTGGTTTTTTTGCCAATATGGCTTACACACGGG
>CAIYWD010000139.1 GCA_903929815.1 uncultured beta proteobacterium | reverse complement strand
TGTCATATTGGTTCGGGATGTCGTTCAATGCCCTGTCAGTGGCTCCATTACGCCGGTCATGAAATGGCCCGATTACGGCGGTCACGGAATGGCTCATATATGCCGGTCACGGAATGGCCCGATTAAGGCGGTCAGTGACATCTGCCCAGTGGGGGCAGCGCTTTCATACTGCACTGCAAAATTTTGAGTTTGATACCGCACAAGCGCTGCTCACCGAACTTTCTCAAGAATTTTCAAGGGTCGATTGAACAAAAATGATCATGGACATATCCGTCAAAGAGCGTCCCACTATTTTGGTGGTGGATGACACACCCGCAAACTTAACACTGCTGTCTCATGTGCTCAAGGGTCAGTACCGTATCAAGGTCGCCAATAATGGTGTCAAAGCGCTTGAACTGGCCACCGCAGCACCACCTGATTTGATATTGCTGGACATCATGATGCCAGAAATGGACGGATTTGAAGTCTGTCGGCGTTTGAAGGCCACTGAGGCTACGCGTCAAGTACCGGTTATTTTTCTCACCGCCAAAACCGAAATTAACGATGAATCCCTGGGGTTTTCACTCGGTGCAGTTGATTTCATTCATAAGCCCATCAGTCCCCCCATTGTGGTAGCGCGAATTAAAACGCATCTGGAAATCAAGTCATGGCATGATTTTTTGATGGATCAAAATGCCTGGCTGCAAATGCAGGTAGAAAAGCACTTGTCTGAAGTCAACCACATGCAAGATGCCACAATTTATGTGATGGTCTCTTTGGCTGAATTTCGTGATGAGTCCACAGGCAACCACATCCGTTGCACCCAGGAATATGTGCGTTTGCTCGCACAAGAGTTGTCCAAACTTCCCCGTTACAACGCTCTTTTGACTCCGAGTTATATCGGACAGCTCGCCAAATCAGCGCCTTTGCACGACATCGGCAAAATCGCCATTCCTGATCATATTTTGTTAAAACCAGGCAAACACACACCTGAAGAGTTTGACATCATGAAAACCCACGCTCAATGCGGCTATGACATGCTCAAGCAAGTAGGTAAACACATGGGGGAACAAGGTGATTTTTTAACCTTGGCCATGGAAATTGCGGGTTGCCATCATGAAAAATGGGATGGTTCGGGTTACCCCAATGGTTTGGTGGGAGCAGCCATTCCATTGTCTGCCAGGTTGATGGCTGTTGCTGATGTGTTTGATGCCCTGATGGCTCGTCGTTCCTACAAAGAACCGGTGAATCATACGTATGCGACCCAAATGATTGTCGAAGGGCGTGGTTGCCATTTTGACCCCGAAGTTGTTGATGCTTTTTTGGAGGTTCACGAGGAGTTTTTGCAATTCGCCGCTACATGGACAAGCTATTGACAACGGGTGCGTTTCAACGTGATTTTTCATTCACCGGTTTTAACCCAGATTCCTCAGTAGCCCGAGTGGGCTACTGAGGAATTTAGACCTCATGTCAAATGCGGAACTTATGATTGACCATATCCTAAGATGATTGCTACTCTGAAAATCTTACCCTCATGATGTCTGTTTTTTCCATTTGTATCGGTGCCTGTATGGGTGCCTTGTCGCGTTGGGCTTTGGGTCTTTGGCTGTACCCTGTGGCGATTATTCCCCTGGGCACTCTGGCGGCTAACCTGATTGGCTGCTATTTGGTTGGCGTGGCAGTGGCAGTTTTTCATGCCATGCCTCACATCGATCCCCGTTGGCGACTGGCCATCATCACGGGCTTTTTGGGTGCGCTCACCACGTTTTCCAGTTTCTCAGCCGAAGTCATTGCCATGCTGGAGCTAGAGCGCTATTGGCTGGGCCTGGGCACTGCGGCCATGCACCTGTTTGGTTCGTTGCTGCTGACTTGGGCAGGCATTCAAACTGCGGTTTTTTTCATGACCCATCGGTAAGGATAGGTATAGCCAACAATAAAGATCAGAAATCGGCCTGAGGGTGACGGGCTATTCCATCACATCTGCACCAGCAGGTGGTTTGTAGCGAAAAAGTTCAACGGGTAGAACGGGATTGACCTCAAACCGGTCAAATCGCAATACCGATCGCTGCCCGAAACTGTCCATCATCTCCAGCACTGCCAAACTCGCCACAGCATCTGTTGCGGTAAAACCCAGTTGAATGGATTGCATACTGCCATCGGCCTTTGTGGGTGTGGCCAGCACCCACTGCAAGCCATCCCGATCTGGCGCATTGCTCAGTGTGTAATGTTGTTGCAGTGCCAGCACATTGGGTGCTGCGGCAATCAGCGCAGCAGGTGTAGCGCCCAAAACCACAGACTGTTTGCGCTTGGTGACCTGATTCAAATCAGAGTCATACAGCCACACGGTGTTGCCATCCGCCACAATGGTTTGTAAAAAAGGCTTGACATAATTGAACCTGAAACGATCCGGTCTGGCAAATGCAAAGCTGCCGATGGAAGTTTTATGTTTTTTGTTGCCTGGTGATGTCACCACTTGAGTGAACTCACATCGACCGGTGCTGACGGTTTGTACAAATTTTTCCAGGCTTTTTAGGCCTGTAGCGCTTGATACGCTTGAATAGATCACTATCAATGCAATAGCAAAATGGAAGGACTTCATCCTTCGCTGCCCAGTGGCACCAGAATGTCTCGCTGTCCGTTATTGCCCAAGCTGCCAATCAATCCGGCTTTTTCCATGGCTTCGAGCAAGCGCGCAGCACGGTTATAGCCAATTTTCAGGTGGCGCTGCACCAAAGAAATACTGGCCTTGCGGTTTTTAAGAACAATGGCCACAGCCTCGTCGTACATGGCATCTTTTTCGCCACTGTCGCCACCGCTGATGTCAATGGCCACATTGGTATCGTTTTCCACAATATTGCTTCCTTCCAAAATACCTTCAATGTAATTGGGTTTGCCATGGCGCTTGAGGTAAGTGACCACCCTGTGAACCTCGTCATCGCTCACAAACGCGCCGTGAACCCGAATGGGCTGACCTGTGCCGCTGGGCATGTAGAGCATGTCGCCCATGCCCAGAAGAGCCTCAGCACCCATTTGGTCAAGGATGGTGCGACTGTCAATTTTGCTGCTCACCTGAAAGGCAATGCGCGTGGGGATATTGGCTTTGATCAGGCCGGTAATCACATCCACGCTAGGGCGCTGGGTGGCCAAAATCAAATGAATGCCAGCCGCACGCGCTTTTTGGGCAAGACGGGCAATCAGCTCTTCAATTTTTTTGCCCACCACCATCATCAAGTCGGCCAGTTCGTCAATTACCACCACAATGTGCGGCAGGCGTTGCAGTGGCTCGGGGGTGTCGGGCGTCAGGCTAAAGGGGTTGCCAAAACAGTCGCCCCTGACACGCGCTTCGTCTATTTTTGCGTTAAAACCAGCTAAGTTGCGCACTCCCATATTGCTTAACAGTTTGTAGCGGCGCTCCATCTCGTTCACACACCACGCCAAACCGTTGGCTGCTTGTTTCATGTCGGTCACCACCGGGCACAACAGGTGGGGAATACCTTCATACACTGACATTTCCAGCATTTTTGGGTCAATCATCAATAAGCGCACATCGTGGGCCTCTGCCTTGTAGAGCAGACTCAAAATCATGGCGTTGATGCCCACCGATTTACCCGAACCGGTGGTACCAGCCACCAAAACGTGTGGCATTTTGGCCAAATCTGCCACCACGGGCATGCCCACAATGTCTTTGCCCAAACCCATCGTGAGCAAAGACTTGGCTTCGCTGTAAATGGGTGAACCCAAAATTTCTGACAGCTTGATGGTTTGACGTCTGGCATTGGGCAGTTCGAGTGCCATGTAATTTTTGCCTGGAATAATTTCCACCACACGGATGGACACCAGACTCAATGACCGTGCCAAGTCTTTGGCCAGACCAACAATTTGTGCGCCTTTCACCCCCGTGGCTGGCTCAATTTCATAGCGGGTAATCACGGGGCCGGGCTGTGCGAGCACCACAGTGACGGCTACGCCAAAATCTTTCAGCTTTTTCTCAATCAAACGGCTGGTCATCTCTAGCGTTTCAGTGGACACACCTTCCTGGCGAAGGTTGGCTTTGTCCAGCAGATCAACTTGCGGCAATGTGCAGTCCGAGACAGCATTGAACAAGGTTTGGGGTTGCTCTTTGACCGATAAGGTGCTTTTTTGGGTATCCATGACAGGTTCAATCCGTACCGTGGGGTGCTCCAAATGGCTTAAACGTTCCTGAGACAGCGCCTCTACACGCTCTTTTACAGCCTGTTGACCTTGCCTTGAATCTTGTACCGATTCATACTTTTCACGCCCAAAACGAATTTGAGCAAACAGCCACGCCCCAAGTCGTTCTGCCAACTGTGCCCACGAAAACCGAAAGATGAATGCCACCCCTATCAAACCCAGCACAATGCACACCAGAGCAGAGCCAACCTCGCCAAACCATGTCAACATCAGGGGACCTAGCCAATTGCCCACAATACCGCCACCATGACTGGGGAGATAAACCTCAAAGCGGTAAAACCGGCTCCACTCCAGGCTAGCACTGGACACCAGCAACAGCACCAACCCCAACCAAAACGCCAAGTGTCGCCAGACCTTGGCCGATCGTGCAGGACGTACAGGACGCGTCAGGGAACGACGGTCTGTCAGCCATTCGTAACCATGCAGCCAGCGCGCCACGTTGGCTATCCAAAGCCGCACCGCCGCAGCTACACACCACCACACTGAAAAACCCAATACAAAGTAGCAGGCATCTGCAACCCATGCACCCAGGCGACCCACACGGTTGAGCGTGACCGTACCCACACCCGAAGTGGACCATGCAGCATCCAGTGTGGAATAGCTGCCCAGCGACATCACCCATAACACCCAAAGCGCCAGCAGCACCAAAAGCAACATGCCCATCAAAGACCACAGCTCAACTGCCAGGCGACCCCAGTCAAAGTGTGTGGGCGTTGGTGATGATGTTGGCGATGATGATTCTGAGGATTGCAGTGTGTGAACGGAATACGTCATAAACAAATAATTTCAAGGCAACGCTAAAGCAGAATGCAAACTTATATTTTGCCTTGATTTTTCAGATTTATTGATGCCACTCCTGTGCATTGAACGCCTATCTGCCAAAATCAGACTGCCATCTGGACGGATGGTGACAAAACCCTGATCTTCAAAATCCCGCATCACGCGACTAACGGTCTCACGCGTGGCTCCCACCATTTTGGCAATATCCTGGCGCGTTATTTTGTTGCGTATGACGAGTTCGTGATCATTATGCTCAGCAGCATTCACCAGCACTGAGGACACCCTGTCATAAACATCCATCAGCGCCAATGACATGATTTGCTCATCTGCCTTGCGAAGTCGGTATGCAAGGCCCTTAATCATGGCTTGGGCGATGGTGATGTTGGTTTTCAGACAAACCTGAAATTCGGCGCTGCCCATCACCAGCATATCTGTATCGGTTTGTGCTTCAACATTGGCCGAGTGTGCACAACCATCAATCAAACTCAATTCACCCACATAATCGCCAGCCACCAGTGTTGCCAAAATCACTTCGCGACCGCGCTGGTCCGAGATAACCACCCGCGCCTGCCCCTGCAAAATGACAAACAGGGCATCGCCGATTTGACCCTGCTTTACAATGAGCGTACCACGTTTAACATGTTGTTTTTTAACAGTATTTGCCAATAATAATATTTGCGATGGTGTCAATGCCGAAAAAATGGGCACTCTGCGCAATAGATCAAGATTGCTTAACGCTGCCATGGTATGACTCCTATTTTTTTGAAAAAATTTCTCACGTTTGCATAGCCTACGCTATTGCAGTCTAACTGTAATGCCAATTTTGCCACTTCGAATCATAAAACACGCCCTGGAAAAGCGGGTATCTTGCCCGTTTTTGGCGCAGCCCATCCAATACGGGCAAGATGCTCGCGCTCCCAGGAGGAGTGCTATGATTTTTGCGGTATTTCACGTTAAACTTAAAGACACAGTTCACTGTATTTTCACATCTGATTTTTTAAGAAGGCTTTTATGACTCCCACACGCCACTCCAAAGTTTTGATTCTGGGCTCTGGCCCTGCCGGTTATACCGCAGCCATTTATGCTGCGCGTGCCAATCTTCATCCCTTGCTGATTACCGGCATGGAGCAAGGTGGCCAACTGATGACTACCACTGAGGTGGACAACTGGCCTGCCGATGTGATGGGCGTACAAGGTCCTGAACTGATGCAGCGTTTTTTGGCGCATGCAGAGCGTTTCAAAGCCGATATTGTGTTTGACCACGTCAATGGTGTTGATTTGTCCAACCGACCCTTCACGCTGATGGGCGACAACAGCACTTATACCTGCGATGCACTGATTGTGGCGACGGGGGCATCTGCCAAATACCTGGGCTTGCCTTCTGAGGAAGCCTTCAAGGGAAAAGGGGTCTCGGGCTGCGCCACTTGCGACGGTTTTTTCTATCGCAATGAAGTGTGTTGCGTGGTCGGCGGTGGCAACACGGCGGTTGAAGAAGCACTGTATTTGTCCAACATTGCCGCAAAAGTGTATTTGATTCATCGCCGTGACAAATTTCGCGCCGAGCCTATCATGATGGATCACTTGAACGCCAAGGTAGCAGCAGGCAAAATTGAACTGAAAACTTTTTGTTTGGTAGATGAAATTCTGGGTGATACCACCGGTGTAACGGGGGTTCGCATCAAAAATGTCCACACTAGCAATGTTGAAAACCTGACGCTCAAAGGCTGTTTTATTGCCATTGGACATGCGCCCAACACCGGTATTTTTCAAGGCCAGCTTGACATGACAGGCGGCTACATCATCACACATGGAGGTCACACCGGCTTTGCCACCCAAACCAGCGTGCCCGGCATTTTTGCAGCGGGTGATGTTCAAGACAGCATTTATCGCCAGGCCATTACCAGCGCAGGCACTGGCTGCATGGCTGCACTCGATGCTCAGCGATTTCTGGAGCAGTAGGAGTCACTGTCACAGAGGGTCGGTCGCTACAATCGGCAACCTTGCTGAAGTGCCCCATTGCGGGCGTTTCCTTCAGTTCTCGGGTTACCGCCACCCTTTTTTCCTGGCGAGGTGAGGCCTCTTTTCTTTTTGAGGCTGTTAAAAACTATCGGAGTGTTGATATGGCACGCAAATGTGTAGTCACGGGCAAAGGCCCCATGGTGGGGAACAAAGTTTCCCACGCCAATAACAAAACCAAGCGCAGGTTTCTGCCAAACCTGCAGTACCGCCGGTTTTGGGTGGAGTCTGAAAACCGCTGGATTCGTCTGCGAATTTCCAATGCAGGGCTTCGCTTGATTGATAAAAATGGGATTGATGTCGTACTCGCAGACTTGCGTGCGCGTGGTCAAATTTGATTGAATAAGGAAACATCATGGCAAACAAAGGCACACGCGAAAAAATCAAGCTCGAATCTACAGCCGGTACAGGTCATTTTTACACCACGACCAAAAACAAAAAAACCACTCCCGAAAAATTGCTGCTCAAGAAATTTGACCCCAAAGCGCGCAAACACGTGGACTACAAAGAAATCAAGCTCAAGTAATCCAATCTGGTCTTGGTAGCTATTATTTAAATAGCTACTAACGCTTACCCAGCAAGGGCTAGAGGCTAAAAACTCTGTTTTTTTTCACGCCTGATAAGCCGCACTTGGGACATGGTTAACTGAACTTTGGCTTGGCCTGTCATCATCGACAGGCCAAAGTGCCATTACTCACGTTACTCACGTTACTTGCGTTATTCACAAAACCCCACAATCCCTTCCCATTTTCATCATGCAAATCGCAGTCACCAGTCAAAACCGCAAAACCGTCACCAATCACGCCGGCAAATGTCGCAATTTCTGGCTTTACCGCATTGACAACCAACAAGTGCAAGACAAGCAATTGATCGAGTTGTCCAGGGAGCAGAGCTTTCACGAATGCGCCCACACAGCCGATCCTCTCACGCCTCATCCGCTAGATGACATCCACGTGCTGATGACTGGCGGCTTGGGGCAGGGCTTACAAAACCGCCTGAAGCAAAAAAACATTCAGGCAGTCGTCACAACAGAAACCGACCCCGATCAAGCGATCCTTGCCTGGTTGAACGGGGCTGTCTTATCTTAATGTTGTGACTAGTCAAAGACTTACCAACCATAACTGACCACACAAGTGGTCAACATTCGACCAACCCACCTGGGGCGCACCATCCCAATGGAGCGGGGTTCAATGCAAAGTGATGTGAAGCAACCAACACGGATACATACAACGAGAAAAGTTAGCAGCATTTATTTGTTTATTTTACTATCAAAAAGATAGCTATCTACGCAAGCAGGACGGGCGCTAGAGGCCGATTTGTTATACCAAAAAACTCACTCAAGTTCGCTTGGATTGACAGGTGAATGTTGCCACCTCCACAAAGGAGAATTAGTTTGAATCGCCTTTGATGAAAATAGTTCTGAATGCTTTTCTGGCACTTTTGATTACTCTACTGCTCGCAGGCGCAGGCGCAGGCTATTGGTATGTTTCAAGCAAACTCCCAAAACGTCATGGTGTTGTCACATTAGACCGTCTAAGTTCTTTCGTTACAGTGCGCTATGACGAACGCGGTGTGCCGCACATTCAAGCCAGCAATGAATTGGACCTGTACCGAGCCTTGGGCTACGTACATGCCCAAGACCGCTTGTTTCAAATGGAAATGCTCAGACGCGTGGCACGTGGCGAAATGGCCGAAGTGCTGGGTGTCAAAATGGTCAACATAGATCGTCTGTTTAGAACTTTGGGCTTGCGCGACAACGCTGAAAAAGTGGTCGCTCAACTGGATATGCAAAGCCCTGCTGTGATGTCTCAATTGGCTTACCTGGATGGCATCAACCAGTTTCAATCCACGCACCCCGTGCCGATGGAGTTTGACATTCTGGGCATCACACGGCGCGATTTCACTTTGCAAGACACCCTCGCCATCTCGGGCTATTTGGCTTACAGTTTCGCCGCGGCGTTCAAAACCGAGCCGCTGCTGAGTTTTATACGCGATGAGCTGGGCACTCAATACATGACTATTTTTGACCAGGAGTGGAATCCCCTGGGTGTTATTGACAAAGCCAACAATGCACACAAAAAGCCCGATTGGCAAGCGCTGGCGCAACTAGCCCAAATCAGCAACAGCATCTCTGATTTGACCGGATTGCCGCTGTTTGAAGGCAGTAACGCCTGGGTGGTGTCAGGTCAGCGCAGTTCCAGTGGCAAACCGATTTTGGCAGGTGACCCTCACATGAGCTTTGCACTGCCATCGGCATGGTATGAAGCGCATTTATCCATGCCTGATTTTGATCTTTATGGACATTTTCAGGCGCTCAACAGTGCAGCCATGCTGGGACACAACATGCAGTTCGGATGGAGCTTGACACTGTTGCAAAACGATGACATGGACATGGTGACAGAAACCATCAATCCCAATAACCCTGACCAAGTCTGGTTTCAAGGTCATTGGGTGGATATGCCTGTTCGTGAAGAAATCATCAAAGTCAAAGCAGCCAATTCTGTCACTTTGCGCGTACAAACAACACCAGATGGCCCCATCATCACCGATGCTTTTTCAGATCAGCTTAACAACAAAACTCCCGTGGCACTGTGGTGGACATTTTTGCAAACGGACAACAAGCTGCTGCAAGCCTTTTATGACCTGAATCGAGCCGACACCCTGGTCAAAGCGCGCCACGCTGCAAGCCAGATTCACGCACCCGGCATGAACATTTTGTGGGCCAGTGAAACGGGCGATATAGCTTGGTGGGCAGCCGCCAAACTGCCCATTCGGCGTTTAAACGTCAATCCTGCTTTTATTCTGGATGGCTCAAAACCAGAGGCTGACAAACTGGGATATTACAGGTTTGAAGACAACCCGCAGGAAGAAAATCCCGCACGCGGCTACATCATGTCGGCCAACCAGCAACCCGATTCCATCAGCGGTCTGCCCATTCCCGGCTACTACAACCTGTATGACCGCGCCCAGGCTTTAAACAACCAACTGGGCAATGATGCCACGCAATGGAACCTACTCAACACACAATCGCTGCAACTCAGTACACAAACCCTCTATCCACGGCGTATTTTGAAACCTTTGCTGCCTGCTTTGACCAATGTCGTACGCGACCCCATGGAGCGATCCATTTTTGACAGCCTGGTTCAATGGGATGGGCAATATACGCAGATGAACATTCCACCTACCGTCTTTACCCAGTTTTTGTACGAGCTAACGCGTGCTGCCATGTATGACGAACTAGGCCCTGCACAATTCAAAAACCTGCTGGGCACGCGTGCACTTGACCTAGCCCTGCCTTTGTTGGCTGAAGACACTGAATCACCGTGGTGGGACAACGTCAAAACTCCAGAGACCGAAGAATGCGAAGACATCGTCGAAATAGCTTGGAACAATACGATGAAGCACCTCAAAGAAACTTTCGGCAACAGCCCTAACGGCTGGGGCTGGGGCAAAGCGCACACCCTAACCCACGTCCACCCTTTGGCTTCTCAATCGCACTGGGACTGGATATTTAACGTGGGACCTTTTGAGATGCCAGGTGGGCGTGAAGTGCCCAATAACATGTCCACCGCCATAGGCCCTGCCCCCTGGGCTGTCAATTACGGCCCATCAACCAGGCGTGTGATTGACTTTAACGACGCAAGCACGGCAACAGGCATTAACCCGGTGGGACAAAGTGGCGTATGGTTTGATTCACACTACAAAGATCAGGCAGCAACCTTTGTGGCAGGCGGCTACATGCCTCAGCATTTGAGCGAAAAAGACATTGCCACCAACACCCAAAGCACACTCACATTCAAGCCGGCTACACCTGTTGCAGGCAGCGGCAAATGAGACATCTAGGTTGTCGGGCTCTCCACTTAACCGGAGTTCCTCCACGGGCGGTTTGCGGGAGGGCAATCAAGACTCGGCGGGTGTCCGGTTGCCCCCGTCGGTATGGGTTGCACTTTACGCGGTCGCTGGACGGCGACGATATCTTTGTAATGC
>CAIYWD010000138.1 GCA_903929815.1 uncultured beta proteobacterium | reverse complement strand
GGGGGTTAGGGGGGATTTGGTTTTTGTATTGCACCACATCACTTTGAAACGCACCCTTTGGCACCTTACCGAGGTTGAAATAGCCATCGGGCGTTACTTCTTTTGCGATCAACTCAGCCATGGCTTATATCTAGTGTTTAACTAGATGACAGCCATTGTAGCATACAATTTAAACGAAAGTTACATTTTTATTATTATTTTCAAGATTTTGATTGTTTTATTATCCAATAAACAAAAGTTTGTTAAAAATGATGTTTGTCCAAAAAGTGATGGTTTAAAGTAAAATCAAGAGATTAGGTAAGGGTTCTAAAAAAAGGCGGGGATGTCTGACAGGTTGGTTTTATTAAGGAAGCGAGTTTGAACCTGAAAAATAATTCTGCGATGACTTCTGGTTTTATGGTGTTGCACGGCAATCGTCTGGAAGACTTGCGTGATTTGCTGGTCGGATTCATGCAATGGCATCCACTGCCGCCCCTGGTCCCCGAGGTCATTTTGGTGCAGAGTAACGGCATGAAGCACTGGCTTGAACTGGCGTTGGCCAATGATGCAGCGCTGGGTATTTGCGCTGCCACCCAAATGGAATTGCCTGGTGGTTATTTGTGGCAAATTTATAGAACGGTGTTGGGGGCAGACAGAGTGCCTTCGCAAATGCCTTTTGACAAAAGCAATCTGGTGTGGCGACTGATGCGGCTGTTGCCTGATGTGGTGGCCAGCAATGTTGTTTATGCCCCACTGGCACGGTATTTGGGAGACTGTAGCGATGGCCGAAGGCTGTACCAGTTGGCCATGCAAGTGGCTGACGTGCTGGATGGCTACCAAAGTTACCGTGCAGATTGGTTGGTGGACTGGGCTGCGGGGCAACCTGGGCACGATGTGTTGCGTTTGCATGATGGCAGTGTGGAGTTGTTAGCACCAGAACACGCCTGGCAAGCCCAGTTATGGCGCGACATTCGATGGGATGTGGGGGGTGCGATGGCAGAAACATCTCGATCCAACACACACGCCCAATTCATGGCTGCCATGCAGGCTCATCTTGCACATGGCAAGTCCATTGCCGGTTTGCCGCCGCGCATAGTGGTGTTTGGCATTTCATCCTTGCCCATGCAAACGGTCGAAGCACTGGCCGCACTGGGCGAAGTGTGCCAGGTGCTGATGCTGGTGCAAAACCCGTGTCAATATTACTGGGGCGATATTGTGCCCGGCCATGACCTGTTGCGCACTCAAGTGTTTCGCCGCCAAAAGGCCAAATCGGTGCATTCCAGGCCAATGACTGCCAATATGTACACGGCCAGCCATCCCCTTTTGGCATCGTGGGGCAAGCAGGGGCGTGACTATTTGCATTTGCTCGATCACTTTGACCAAATGGAAAGCTACCAACAACAAATGCAGATGCAGATGCAGATGCAGCGCGTGGATGTGTTTATTGACCCTGTGGAAGGCTTGCCAAACCCTTCGCTTTTAAACCATTTGCAATCGGGCATTTTGAACCTGCAGGGCGCGCCTGACAGACCTCATGCCCTGCAAAAAGATGACTCAATAACTTTTGTAACCACCCACAGTGCGCAGCGCGAACTGGAGGTATTGCATGACCGTTTACTGGCCTGGTTTGACGCAGACCCATCTTTGAGGGCGCGTGATGTGATGGTGATGGTGCCTGACATGGCCACATTTGCCCCTCATATTCAGGCCGTCTTTGGCAGATTTTCACAAGGTGATGCCCGGCACATTCCTTATGCCATGGCAGACACCACACCGCGTCAGTTGCCCCTGGTGCTGGCACTGGAGCAATTGTTATCGCTACCAGACAAGCGGGTGTCGTTGGCGGACTGGCTGGGTTTATTTGAAGTCTCAGCAGTGCGAGAGCGTTTTGGTGTGACAGCGGCCGATGTGGCGCAATTGCAAAGCTGGTTGGTGTTATCGGGTGTTCGCTGGGGCATGGATGCCACCCACCGCAGGGCATGGGGTGTTCAAGACAGTGTGACGGGGCAAGATCAAAACACTTGGGCGTTTGGGCTTCGGCGGTTGTTGCTGGGCTATGCTGTGGGCAACGGCGCTCCGTGGGGAGGTACTTTGCCACAGGCTGCATTGAATGGTCTGGATGCCTCGTTGATAAGTGCCTTGCTCCAATGGATCGATGCCATCGGTTTAAGTTTGCAAGAGTTGTCTGGCAACCACACGCCCTCGCAATGGGGACGCATTGGTTCAGAACTGATGGCACGGTTTTTCAAGGCCAGCGATGAAACTGAAGACCGACTGATTCAGCGCTGCCAAGCCCCTTTGGAGGCCTGGCTTCAAGCCTGTGAAACAGCCCATCTCAATGTGCCCCTGCCGCTGAATGTGGTGCGTGACCATTGGTTATCGCAAATTGAAGCCCCAGGCTTGCAGCAGCGCTTTTTTGGAGGGGGCGTGCAATTTGGGACATTGATGCCCATGCGATCCATTCCTTTTGGTGTCATCTGTCTATTGGGCATGAACGATGGAGACTACCCAAGGCAAAAAGCGTCGCGTGACTTTGATTTGATGGCGCAAAGCTGGCGCGCCGGAGACCGATCCCGCCGCGAGGATGACCGCTATTTATTTTTGGAAGCGCTGTTGTCTGCACGACAAAAACTCTACATCAGTTGGCAAGGTCACCGAATCACCGACAACACCGAACAACCCCCCTCGGTCTTAGTGGCGCAGTTGATAGACTATTTGAACCTGTGTTGGTCACCGGCCATCGTGCCCCAACAACAGCCTCTGCAACCGTTTTCTGAAGCCTATTTTTTGTACGATTCACCCTTTGAAACCTACGCCAACGACTGGGCGCGGGTGCATGAAACGCCCACTACTGCATCTGTAAAACAAGGGCAAGGCCAGTCTGCGCCACCTTGTTCATTCACTCTCTTAGAGCTGCGTCAATTGCTGCGTCAGCCGGTGGAAGTGTTTTTCAAGGCACGACTACAGGTGTGGCTTGAGGGTGTGGATGAATTAACACCCGAAGATGAGCCATTCACCCTGAACCACCTAGAGCAATACCATGTAGGTCAATCGCTGCTGCAAGCCCCTGATCTGACGGACGCGGTGAGCCGATTGAGCTTAAGCGGCTTGTTGCCGCTGGCCGCGTTTGGAAAGCGCTGGTCTGCGCAATTGCAAGACAAGGCGCAAACTGTGCTGGAGCGCCAAGCCAAGTGGGTGCAGCTTTACCCCCACTTGCTGCCTGCGCAATCCATCACACAAAACATCGACGGCATGACCCTGACGGGAGTATTAAGTGGGCTGCGCTGCCAGCAACCCGCCGATTTGGAGGCCACCTCCCACGGGCAGTGGCTGCGCATCAACCAGCGTGTGGGCGCGGTTTTGCAAGGCAACCAGGATGCCACAACAGCACGTCTTCATCTTGTGGTTGGCCTGTGGGTCGATCATCTGGCTGCGTGTGCCAGTGGATGGCCGCTCACCAGTGTTCAATTGGGTCTGGATGGCGAAGTGGTCTTTTGCACCGTGAGCCAGCAAGAGGCCACTGACATACTGCAGCGTTTGCTCAAGGTCTATCTGGCTGCCTGGGATCGCCCACTGCCTGTGGCTTGCAAAACCGCATGGGCGTGGATGCAGGCAGTTGCTTGTTCAGAGCAATTGGCTGTCACTGCCCCCGACAAACCTTGGCCAGACCCTCATGATGCAGCCCGCACGGCATTCGAGAGTGGCTTTCATCGCTCAGGTGAGCGTGATGAATCGGCTTATTTGGGACGTGCCTTTGAGAGTTATGACGCGCTGATGGCTGAATTGCCAGACTGGGCACAACAACTTTATGGCGATTTGGCACGGCATGTGAAAACCAGTATGCCTTCGTCTTGCGCCGATGAACCCAACATGATGACGGCATAGGAATATGCGGGAAGCCGAAATGCCGGCACTGGTTCAGTTGAATGGGCACTGGTTCAGTTGAATGGGATTTGAGGAAATTCACATTGGACTTTATTGGAAACCAGTCATTTATTTCTATAAGATCAACAAGTTGAAAAAATTCAAAAATAGGTTTCCAATAAAGTCTATTGCATATATAAAGTTCTCTTGCCCCATTATTCATGGTGGAATAATTCTTAAATGGGCTGCATTTTTTAGATTTACAGTTAGGGCAACATAATTTATTAAACATAACAAAGTATCCTTTTATTTCTGTGAAGTTTAGTAACCGTTTAGACCCCATCACAGCCATCCGTCGCGGATATGGGCATCCAAGCTGGGAACGCGGGCATCTTGCCCGCAGCGGGCGGGACGCCCGCGCTCCCAAGCAACACATCACGGAATGTGGTCAGGGGGTCTAAACG
>CAIYWD010000137.1 GCA_903929815.1 uncultured beta proteobacterium | reverse complement strand
GATGCAATGCTAGGCGCAAATCGTGCGGTGTGGCCCAGCCACATAAGCGATTTGTAACGACGCAGTGCGCCCAAATCTGACGAGCCAAATGCACAACTTATTATTGACCATATCCTTATGGTTAATCACTTGCAGTCAGCGATGCTACCCATGCCGTGCGGGCGCTATGGAAAACGAATACACACGGGCAGGTCATCCACCACGTCGCATGCGGGAAAGAACCTGCACATAGCTTTCATACTTTTTATTAGCGGGATTAAGCAAACGAATGCGATCTAACAACTCTGTGACTTCTGCAGCCAAAGTTTCCTTGTAACCTTCCTTGCTCATCTGAGCAATCAAAAGACCGCACAAATTCACAATCATGACCTCACTGTTGGGCAACTGTTTGACTGCCGTTCGCAGTAACTTCAGACCCTGTTGAAAATCGCCCTGTTTGGCAAACATCACACCTTGGTTATTAATATCGATGACTTCCTGACGTGAAGTCATGATCAAGGCTTGACCTTCAGCAGCCAAATGTTCGCTTTCAAAAACTGCCTCAATCTGCCTGGAAATATCCGCGTTCTCGTGGTTGTTTTTGATGAGATCGCCCAACAAGCGGCAGGCTTTGTCCTTTTGCCCCAGTTTCAGGTGTGACCTGGCAATTTCCAGAACCAATTCTGTGCTCAGATTGCTTCCCAATTGATCCATCAATCGTTCAGCGACTTCCATAGCCGCTTGTGCCATGTCCGTTTTCCCCATTTTTTGATAGACACGGCACTCAGAAGTAGCCGTTTGCAGCGCCGCTGAAGGGTTTAATCTGAAATCCACCTTGCTGCGTTTAAGCACCTTCAAAGCTTCCACTGGCTCATTCTTGTCACAAAGAACTTCTGCCAGCCTGGCATAAATCACAGGATTTTTATGGGCAGAAAATTCACTGATCTGAATGGTTTTTTCAAAGGCAGCCTGCGCTATATCCAATGCACCATTTTTAAAAGCAGTATCCCCCAGAGATTTTTGCCTTAAAGGTGAATTGGGTGATAACTTGACAGCATCCATCAATACTTGCTGTGCCTGAGCCGTATAACCCATTGCATCATAAGTTTTGGCCAGCCAATCTGCTGACTCAATATACATGGGGTTATCAGTCAGAACCTGCCCAAAAAAGATAGCTGCACCCTCATAATCACGGGTATGAAAAAGTATTTTGCCCAAACCAGTTTTAGCCCACGCTACATTGCGCTGTGACAAAACTGACTCAAACAGGGATTTAGCCGCTGCGTACTCACCTAAAGTCAGCAACAAATCACTCTTGATGCGCAGAATCTCTTGTGGATTAACCACTTGATTTTTTAATAACTGATCACAATGCCCAACGGCAGCACCAAAATCCTGTGTACGGATGGCAGATTCAATCTCTCCAAGCGATTGCTTGCGTGCCATTAATTTTTCAAGGCGGTTTTGCAACAATACCTGGTTGATGGGCTTGAGCAAATAATCATCTGGCCTGGTTTCTGCTGCGCCCATCACCATATCTGCGGTTTTCTCGGCAGTCACCATGACCCAAATGGTTGACACTCCGATCAAATTTCGCAGTTTGGCTTCTTCCAAAACCTGCTGCCCATTAGCACCCGCACCCAAATTAAAATCACAAATCACAATATCGTACTTACTGGAATTCAAGCGGCTAATGGCTTCTTTGCCATTGCTAGCGGTATCGATGTGTGAGACGCCCATCGACTTCACAAAATCGCGCAACATGGTGCGCATGCCTTGAAAGTCATCAATAATCAGCGTATTAGCTTGTTTGAGAGAGACTGGCATCAAGTTCTTTCAAAATGCGCTATGCTTTGTTGCACAGACAAGAACGGCAAGGTGATGCACCTGACATGGAAAAAAATCCATCGATTTTCAGGCTACAAGTCATGGCAGTTTGACCACAAAACAGCCACCGCCATAAGCGCCCCCATTTTCAATGGTCAATGCACCACATTGACCATTATTTTTGTGCAATTTGGCCACTTGTGACGAAAAATAAAAACCCAGCCCCGTACTTCCACTGAGAAAATTAATACTTTTATTAACGGTTAACCCTTCTCTGTTCAACATATTATCTGGATAACCACGGCCATTATCCTCAACCCTTAATGACAAAAAGCCATCGGTGATGCAGGCAGCAATGCGAATTTTGTCCTGTGTGTAATTAAATGCGTTGTTCACTGCATTAAGTAAAACACCCGTGATCAAATCACGATCAAAATACCAGTAACAATCAAGTTCACAATGAACATCTACACTGATTCCCGTTAAATCGAGCATGGATCGGGTTTGCATCAGAGCCTCGTTGATCACATCAAACACAGATTGTTCAGTAATATCAAGAGGGTAAATGGCTTTGCCAAATTTGTAAAGACTCAAGAGTTGAATGAGGTTGGCATTCATGCGATGTGCTTGCGCAATAACCCCCAGCAAACTCTTAAATGCTTCCAGGTCAGATCGTGCCTGAGCATCAATGGCCATTTTTTCCAACGCATTGACTTGAATATTCACCGAATTTTTCATATCGTGAATAGACGATGCAATCAAGTCGGTAAAGCTGATTTCTTCGATGGACATGACGCACAGGCCTGGGGTTTCCAGGAGAATGTTGGATAGAGCATGATTTTAACTACAGTTTCTACGTTTAAACGGGTGCGTTTCAAAGTGATGTGGTGCAATACAAAAACCAAATCCCCCCTAACCCCCCTTTTTCAAAGGGGGGAATGAGAACGGTTAGCCTATTTGGGCAAAGCGCTGTATTTGTCCCCCCTTTGAAAAAGGGGGGTTAG
>CAIYWD010000136.1 GCA_903929815.1 uncultured beta proteobacterium | reverse complement strand
GAATCCAGACTGCCTTTGTACCCTGGTCAACCAACATGCACTGGATTCCCGCCTTCGCGGGAATGACGACATTTGACATGAGGTCTAAACGGTTACTCAAAAAGATGCGAGATATATTTTTAATAATTTCTGAGATAAATTAAATTTTGAATTCAACGCCAAATAACTTTATGATTCTGACTTAATTGATTTAATAGACTTTATTGGAAACCTGCCAGCTATCAAAACAGGCTGTAACTCTTATGCAGCCTGCATAAGTAGCTATATAAAAAATAGCAATACGCGCCAGATGGGTAAAGTTAGATCATGAAATCATCTGGCATCAGATCAGCACCATTCGGCACTTGAGTCACCACTTCGCCAGAACTTCCTTCGCGTATTCTGATCATTTGAGATATGGCGTGCGCCAGAAGTGGGTTAGCTAGAAAAGATGCAGCATCCGCTGTAGATGCTGCTTGCTGTAAATGTCCACAGAAAAGTTCACGCACAGCAACGCATGCCAGTGCTTGAGCCTGACGTTCGGCACGGCGGGATATTGAAAAATTTGTACCGCAACGGGTACAAATATCCGTATTGTCCAAACGCGCACGACATGCCGGGCAACGTTCCATTCGTTTCATCAGTTATCAAGGTAATAAAGCACATCGGCCAAAGCCGCTATAGCCTGTTTGAGTGCAGAATCGTCTGCCCCGGTGGTATTGGCAATCGCTTCGCGCACGGCCTCTATGTTATCGACCAGATCTTCCCTGTCATCGGCACCAGCAGTCTTGAGCAGGTTTTCTGCCTTTTCTAGCAAAGCGTTAGCCTCTACCAAACTGCGACGGTGCGGTATTTCACCGATCTGTGAATCAATATCTTGTATGTCAGCATCTTCACCCTGCGCTGTATCGTCGGCAAACATTGAACGAATGCGACCGCGAACCTCATGCAGTTTGCCTTCTTCAAAGCGAGAGATAGCGTTGTCAATCGTGATGGTGCATTCAAGACCCGTCTTCTTTTCGCTGGCACGAACCTGAAGAATGCCATTGATATCGATGGAAAAGTCAAGAACGATGGGGTTGCCAGCAGGAACCTTGCGCAGTCCTGTGATCATAAAACGACCAATTTCAACGTTGTCAAGGGCATCAAGGGCTTCACCTTGAAAGACCGTGACATCCACAGCTTCCTGATTGTCCAACACGGTGTAAAAGACTTCGCTACGCGCAGCAGGAATGGGTGTGTTCTTGCGAATCAGAGGAACAAAACAGTAGTGATACGGCTTGCCGTCAAGCAGGCCCAACGAGCTGGTGCCAAATGTATAAGGCGTGACATCAATCAAGACAGTGGGGGTATGGCCGCCTGCAATGATTTCACCTTGAATGGCTGCTCCCATCGCCACGCACAAATCGGGGTCAATTTCGCCGTGAGGCTGGATGCCGGTGATCGTTTCCAACAAACGCGACACCATCGGTGTACGAGTCGCTCCACCTACCAACAAAACCTCGTCAATACTGGCCACTGTCAGTTTTGCCCCAATCAGTGCAATTTGCACAGCATCCATGGTTTCTTTGATGTAAGGCTCAATCATCGCCTCGTATTCGTGACGAGAGATTTCAAGAGACAGATGAATGGGCGCACCATCTTTCTCGAACAAAAATTCCTCGGTCAACATGGCATAGGGATGATCCGACAGTGCAATCTTGGCAGTTTCTGCTGCACGTTGCAAGCGAGCCATGGCAATGGGAGATGCCGAAGCGGTCTTGGCATCAATGCCATGAACTGCGTTCAAGTGGTCCAGAACAAAGTCCACAATGCGGCGATCAAAATCATCACCGCCAAGATGGTTATTACCGTGGCTGGCAAGAACTTCCACCACGTCGCCTTCCATGTTCACAACCGACACGTCGAAAGTACCACCGCCCAAATCATAGACCAGTGACTTACGCGCTTTGGCTGGATCAGTGTTGCCATGTTGCTTACTGCGGTGGGCACCGTAGGCCAGGGCAGCAGCAGTAGGTTCGTTCAGGATGCGAACAACATCAAGTCCTGCGATGTCACCCGCTTCGCGTGTGGCTTGGCGCTGGGCATCTGAAAAGTATGCAGGAACAGTAATCACCGCACGTTTAACAGACTCTCCCAGATGGGCTTCAGCAATTTTCTTGAGCTGAAGCAAGATCATGGCTGAAATTTCCGGTGGGCTATATTGTTTGTCGCCCAGCATAAGATGGGTGGCCTCGCCCATACGACGTTTGACTGAACGAATAGTGCGTTCGGGGTGGAGAACATACTGATTGCGTGCGGCAGCACCCACCAGCAGAACATCGTCGTCTCCCAAACCGACAACAGAAGGAAGAATGGGCTTCCCAATTTCAACGTCAATGATCTCAATTTGACCATTTCTGACGATGGCAATCTCCGAATTGGTGGTGCCAAGATCAATACCAACTACGATGTCACTCATGATTCACTTTCTCTCTTGTTAACAATAACTTCGGCCAGACGCAGCAGCTCATCGTCGCGTACAAAACCCCTTCTTGCCTCACTCAACACTTCGCCTAAATTGCTCTGCGCCCTATATTCAACACCGACGACTCGCATGGTGTTGGGATCAAGACGACCACCTACGGCCTCGATAGCGCGTACACGCCGCTGAGCCAGTACGTCATCTAACCGTCGCAAAGTCAAATCAATACCCTCACCCAAGCCCTGTGCAAGTCTGGTTTCCGTAGATGCCAGGCGGGACAAAAAACCAGGCCTGTAGGCATTAAAAACGCTCAAAGCCGAAGCGATACGGTCACGAATATCAAGCATGTCGAGCAACAAAAGGCGTTCGGTCTGGCGCAGGGAAAGCCCTTCTTTTTCTCGGGCGCGTTCCAGGTCACGGGTGAGCCGGCGATTTTGTTCGCCAAGCAGCTCGGTGAGAGAACGCATATCGTCAAGCGCAGTCTTGAACTGGCGCGCCTCAACGCGAACCTCGTTACGCAACACCGACAGCTCTGAAAACAACAACGCAAGATCAACCAACGGTTCATCAGTATCATCGCTCTCTGAGGGATCACCGTTCACTTGGTCCCAGTCGTCCAGACAGGCCCGAAACTCTTCCATCAGACGTTCTTTCGCTTCAGCGTCCATCTCTGTCGCCTTTCAGAACGTGCAGAAGTGTTGATACGTTGGGGCGGTTCGGAGAAAACTGAGTTGCCAGCATATGCAGCATCCCATCGGGTGTGGGTGGCTCTTTGTCAAACAAGTCATGAGCAAGCCGTAAGCGACGGGTGGCAATGGCATCAAAAGCCTTGCGCAGAGATGCGAAACGCTCGGCATCTCGGTCGGGTGGGGAAATGCGCACAGCAGCGAGGTAGGCTGCGCGTATAGCAGCGTCGTCGGCATCACGTGCGATGCCAAGTACTTGGTAAGGATCACTCATCTAAGAAATTTTCCGCCCGTTGCTGGGCTTTTGGTATTTAAGAATCTCTGCCACAACGGAGGGAGGCAGTTTGTTCGAGCCATGAGCTACCCCGGAGATAGCTACACCAACAATCGTACGCAGTACAAGTGAACTGTCGCCATCACATACCTTGACAATCATCTTGTACAGCGTTTCGCCAAAGGCCTTGCGGACTTCCTTGAGGAGTGACCTTCCTTTATCGAACTTGATGATTGCAGCAACCACATTTTGAATTTCCTCTACATCCATCTTCTCAAAATTCGTAGGCAGGATGGGATCGTCAGTCGAGTCAGTACCATCAGGCAAGCCCGCTTCGTCAAACTCGGCCTCGGAATCATCGTGATCGTCATCATCGTCGTCGTTATGCAATAGCGTTTCGATTCGCACGACCAAGCGTAAATCTTTGCTTTGACGAGCTTGCTTGCACGCCATCTCAATATCTTCGTAATCGCGATCATTTTCGATGCAGTGCTGACGAGCAAATCGTGCTGCAACGGCATGATAGACAAAAATCGGTTGATCAGGCCAGCGCTCTCTTGCTGAATTGGCAAACTTTTCAACCCAATCATGCTCGTGGTGTCGACTGAGCGCTTCGCATATCCGTACCGTCATCTGAGCGTCAAGAACGAGGGTCGATGCCACTGTGGCAATGGCCTTGTGCCAGGGTGCCAAAATATCCATAGCCTTGTGAACAGGTTCTTGCTCAAGAACCAATGCCAAGTCAAGAATGTCGGTAGCCGTCAAGGCTTTCGACGAGTCAATCCCTGCCTCGTCGAGTAGCCATACCGATGATGACAAACCGAAGCGGGTAAAGGCTACTTTCGCTTCTCGCACCAAACGCCAGCCAGCAGCTAATCCGCCACCCCACATGGCCGCTGCGAGATGTGTCAGGCGCAAACGTTCATCGCTTCCAACCGGTTTAGTCCATGCCTGTAGCAGATGAATTCTGGCTTGGTCAACAATTTCGCTCAACCAGTTTGTAGCTTCATTGATTTCCTTTATGGCAGCTTTCAAATTGTCTGCTGCAATATATTTAACGGCATGAGACAAATGCGCGTTGCCGATCATTAAAGGAACCTGGCGATTCAACGGATCAAGCTCCAGCAAATGCAGCGCCACTGTCGAAGCCTTTTTGATAGCACCCGCAGCCAAAGCTGTTTCAACAGATTCTGTCAGCAAAGAAATATCATTAGGAAAGTAGCGCAAACCCAAATCAATGTGCTCTCGGGATAGCTTCAAGTCGTCGTGCTTGCGCCAAAACCTCACCAGTCGAACAAAGGCATCACAGTCATGGACATCGAACTCCAAGCTTTTCGTCAGCATTTCAGCACCTGTCTTGTCAAGAATTCCTTCAGGTGACAGGTGTCGTGGTTTGTACGCCATGTGGCGCAAAATCAGGGCAGTGCGCAGTCGATCATTGGCATCGTCGCCGTCTGACATCTGCTGAGCTGCATTAGACCAGTGGCTTTCGGCGTGTCTAGACTTACCTTGGATATCCAATGCCAGCGCCACCGCACACTCCTGAGCAACCTCTGTAGGGTTGCCAAAAATGCGTGGATTCTCACATCCCCGTCGAACAGCCCAAGGTGACAACCATTGCCACGCACGCGTCGCAATCGATTCGGGTAAATCACGAGAATGTCGCTGCACCAGATCGAACAAGGCTGATGGTGCCAAATCTGCGTCTGCATTTGCAACGGCCAATGCACGCACCAATGGAGCATACGTGTGCGGGCATCCCATCAGATCAAGAGCCATCATGTGTTGGGAATGATTGAGTTTGCCCCAACGGCGTAAACGCTCTGCACCCAGTGCAAGCAATGTTCGCAAAGGTGCTGCGAGTGGTTCGAACGGGCCATCCTCAGACAATCGATCGATCGCCAAACGTGCAGCACTGCGATCCGTCTCCCATAACAACATGGCTTTGAGTACAAGACGAAGGTCTCGGTAAGGTGAGCGAAATGGAATCCCCACAAGTGCAGCTTCTAGCGCTGGTGTGTCTTTGTGAGCGTATGCTGTAAGCGCTGCAAGAGCGAGTGGACGATGTTGAACAAGCAGCGTCTCTGCGGGTAGTTTTGTAACATAGGCCTCGTCGGCGACCAACAAAACAGGAGCAAGTTGCGCTTCCAGTGCGGCAATCTCAACATTTTGTTTGCTATCAGACACAACACCAGAACCAGAAGCAGAACGCCGCGCAAACAAGTAGCCGAGTACTTCATCGAGTCGTCCATCACTGACCAGCCAGCCTATGTATGAACCTTCCCAAAGAGGAGTGCCGCAAAGTTCAGTGCGACTGCGCCAAAGCTCAATCGCTTCACGAAACATGCCTTTCTCCGCAAGCACTTTAGCCCGCCCTGCATAAGCCTTTGCCAAGCCATCAACCCATTCTGTGCGTCGCTGAGTTTTTACAAGTTTTTTGTAGCAATCAACAGCATCTCGAAATCGACCTTTTTCCAGATGAACAAGTGCCAATCGTTCTTGGGCATCAGAGGCGTTAGCAGTGGGGATCGGTCGTTGGACAGGGCGTGCCGGTTTACGTGACATGGATTGAGAATTATCGAAACAATGAAAGGCGGTGATGGTACGCGATTTTAGGTTAACTCGGATAGGAAACTCGGCACAATGAGTTCAAGTTTCGCACCGTCCTCAAACACCACCAAAACATCAGTCAGGTCTTTCGTCTGTTTGATGGTAACTACACAGGTCTTACACATCAATAACTTACGATAGATTTCTTCTTGAAAGTACTTAAAATTTACGCATTTTTTGCCATTTTTCGGCCATTTTAAACTCCTTTTATTTTGTAACATATTGTTTTGTAATTGATTTATAAAGACAGATAGATATGAGTAGTTAGTAACCGTTTAGACCCCGCCACCGTCATTCCCGCGAAGGCGGGAATCCAGACTGACTTTGTGTATCCATGAAGACCAAAATACACTGGATTCCCGCCT
>CAIYWD010000135.1 GCA_903929815.1 uncultured beta proteobacterium | reverse complement strand
ATTTATCCCCCCTTTGAAAAAGGGGGGTTAGGGGGGATTTGGTTTTTGTATTGCACCACATCACTTTGAAACGCACCCCACCATAGCTGACATCGATACTCGGGCGCGTTCAACTGAGGAATCCAGGTTGATGCTGACTTTCATGCAGTATTCAATTCGGTACAAACATTCGCGCGGGTGAGACAGTTGTTGCGGAGGAATTTTCCATCCACATAAACCTAAATTCAGATTTCCTGATCCGCATGGAATCATGAATGGCACTTCATGTTAGAAAATAGCTGCAGTTATCGTGTTTTAGACCAACTTTCAGTGCAGTAGACATCTTTTATAAAAAAATGGTGCCAAACCTGTTTCCACTAAATTCAGAAATCTCCTATACCGGATCAGGAAATCTGAAATTCCTCAGTTGACCGCTTGATATCTTCACTAAGGATATGGATGTTGACATTTTTGCCTTTGATGGAGTTCACCCATTGGGCGAACATCAAAATTGTGCTAATCCCTTATCATTCTTGATTTTTTTGCTATTTTAGTGAATTCAACTGAGGAATATAGGATGAACTGAGAGGTGGCAGCCAAATGTCCATTGCAACACTATTGGAAAATGTAGGAGACTGAATTGCCCCGCAATACCAAGTTTGGTATCATTGCCTCTGTATCACTTCATCCTGATGCTGCCGGCGATCTGCGCGCACTCATGATCAGTGATGCAGCTTCAGGGGGCAAGATAGCGGCTTTTTTACAGCAGGCCAAGAATGATCCAAAGATCATCGCAACCCCGCTGGATCATGATTTTGGTGACAACCGACGGGACCCCTACCATGTCAGTAAATGGCTTGAATTCTGTAATACCGGTTACAACCTTTGGCGCGTCAAACTCTGGACCTTTCCCAAAGGCAGCCTGAGTTATCGCATTGTTTACGCTTACCAACCGAGCACACAGCACTACCATGTCCTCGCCATCGTCCATCGTGACTTCGACTACAAAACCGACCATGCCGTTACCCAACGCATTCTCACGGCCTACAGTTCGATCGGCATCACCACAGTCCGCTGAATGGAACTCTCAACAAGTACAGGGTGCCGTCAGCGCACCTTGGGTTATCCGTGAACTCACCGCCGATCAATCGTCGTTGCTGCCCCATGATGCGGTGGATATTGACGATTTGCTGGCTGAGTTGGAGACCACACCAAACGGGGCCAGTGCTATCGCCGACGGTCGCAAGTGGGTGGCTGAAAACTTTTACAGTGGCAGCGTGTCGCTTGCCGCATTGCGGTTACAGCGAGGGTGGTCCCAAGCCGAACTGGCCCGCCAGGTGGGAACCAGTCAGTCATACATTGCGCGACTGGAAAAACACACCATTGATCCACAACTCTCGACGGTTCGCAAAATCGCCCGTGCATTGGGTGTGCCTGTTGCCGCTGTAGATGAAGCACTGACCCCGGAGAAAACATCATGAAAAAAAATGCCGATCGTTTTGTGCATGTGGTTTTTTGCGATGACATACGCCATGAAGTGGGCAACAAAGTGTCGTTTATGGGGTGCTACCAACGGGAAATGCTGGTGCCGGTCACCCCCTTGATACTGGCCAGACTCTGCATCTTTGTGACCGTTTCGACACCCGTGGCGCGGCCTTTCAAGGCTCTCACTCTGCGTGTTCATCTAGGTGCGAATGAAGTGGCGGTCATTGAAATGCCAAGTGAAGATGTGAATCAGTCTTTAGCGCCTGTGCAGGTGGGCGACACGCGAATCATGGCCAATTTGGGGCTGACATTGGCCCCGTTGGTGCTGACCGAACCTGGCGAAATTCGTGTGCTAGTCACCACCGAAGAAGGTGATATTCAGGGGCCACAACTTCACATCAAGCTGATGGCACAGGCTGAATTGCCACCTGCGCCTGTACTGGCACCTGCAAATTCAAATGAAACGGCGGATAGTGCCAAGAAAGACGTGAAAGCTGTCGTGAAAAAGCGCGGGTGAGACAATTGTGGCGGAGGAATTTTCCAGCCACATAAACGATTTGTAACGACGCAGTGCATCCCAATCTGACTGTTAACCATGCGCCTTGTCATTGCGTGCAATGGCCAATAGTCGATCCACCTCGGCGCGGTCGTGTAAACAATTGTGAGCATGCCAGCGCAAAATCAGCCACATAAAGCCGGCAATTGTCAACCCAAACAGGGTGATGGCACCAAACGTCGGCAGCCCTAGCCCCGTGGTCAAACTGTAAAGTGCGCCTAAACCCAAAATGCAGGCCTGCTCATTGAAGTTTTGAACTGCTATTGATCTCCCTGCACCCATCAGGTTGTGACCTCGGTGCTGCAACAAGGCATTCATGGGCACCACCAGAAAACCACCCAGCGCTCCCAGCAAAATCAAAAAGGGTGCAGCCACCCAGACATTGGTGATAAAAATCAGCATGATGATCAGTAAACCCATGCCAATGCCCAGGTTAATCACGCGGGGACCATCTTCCAGTCGCATCTGCATGGAGGCCACCACAGCCCCCACCGCCATGCCAACGGCCACGACACCTTGCAGCGTGGAGGCCTCTGTGACCGTGTAGCCCAGCGAAGCAGCAGCCCAAGCCAGCACAATAAACCGCAAATTGCCCGCCACCCCCCAAATCAAAGTGGTGGCAGCCAATGAAATTTGCCCCAACTTATCGCGCCACAAACGTACATTGCACGACCAAAAATCAGACAACAATGAACCCAATTGCTGCGGCAGTGGGCGCATCAACACACCCGACAACGGAATGTAGGTGTTGAACAAGGCGGCAAGCAAATAGACAAGAATCAGCACTGAGATAGCAGCTTCAGGCGCACTGTCGATGCCGGTGTTGATGAACGGAAAGTCAAATGCCAACAGCTTATTAGCCATGTACGGCCCCACCAACTGTCCACCGAACAAGACACCCAAAATGATCGAACCAATGGTCAGCCCCTCAATCCAGCCATTGGCCTTGACCAATTGGGAGGCAGGCAACAATTCGGTCAAAATGCCATACTTGGCAGGTGAATAAGCAGCAGCCCCCAAACCCACCACGGCATAAGCCAGCAGCGGATGAGTGCCCAATAACATGAACAAGCAGCCTGCCACCTTGATGAAGTTGCTGGTGAGCATAACCCTGCCCTTGGGCAGAGAGTCCGCCAAAGCGCCCACGAAGGGTGCAAGCACCACATAAAAAAGGGCGAACATGGGCACTAAAGCCGCCTGTTGCCATTGCGGAGCGTGGTTGGAGCGCAGCAGTTGCACTGCGGCTACAAACAAAGCGTTGTCGGCGAGCGAGCTAAAAAACTGCGCTGCCATGATGGTAAAAAATCCGCGTTTCATGCAAAAAAAGAAATATCTCAAAAATCAGGAACAGGTGGACGAGATGTGATTGAAAACAACGTAGGGTTATAGCACGGCGCGACAATGTCAAAATAGGCTTCGTATGCCCCGTCCTATTCTTGCCACCCTCCACACCTCTGCACTACAACATAACCTGAAGCGCTGCCGCCAATGTATGCCCGATGCCAAAATCTGGGCCGTCATCAAGGCCAACGCCTATGGTCATGGCATTGATCGTGTGTTTGAGTGGCTTCGTTTTGCCGATGGTTTTGCGGTGCTTGACCTTCATGAAGCAAAATGGGTTCGCAGCTTGGGCTGGCGTGGTCCAATTTTGCTGCTCGAAGGCATTTTTGAGCCACAAGACCTTGAAGTTTGCTCACAATTGAACGTGTGGCACACCGTCCACTGCAACGCGCAAATTGACATGCTGGCCTCCCACAAAACCAAAGTGCCCCACAGGGTTTTTCTGAAAATGAACTCCGGCATGAACCGCCTGGGTTTTACCCCTGAGTGCTATCGTGCAGCCTGGACGCGCCTGGGTGCTCTGTCACAGGTCGATGAAATTTCTCTCATGACACATTTCAGCCGCGCCGATGATGAATGCGGGATAACAGAACAAAAACAGGTATTTGACCATATCACCCAAGACTTGCCGGGTGAGCGAAGCTTGTTCAACAGTGCTGCCACATTGCGCTACGGTGCTTTATTGAACACGGCATCTGGTGACTGGATTCGGCCAGGCATCATGCTCTACGGCAGTTCACCCGACTATCCAGTGCATAACCGTGCTGATTGGAACTTGCAGCCTGTCATGACACTGTCATCAAAAATCATAGCTACTCAGGCCATAAGGAAGGGCGATGGCGTTGGATATGGCGCTGCATTTGTAGCCACGCAGCCAATGCACATAGGGTGCGTTGCATCTGGCTACGCTGATGGATACCCCAGACATGCACCTACCGGTACACCCGTACTGGTAGCAGGCCATCGTACCCGTCTGATTGGACGTGTCAGCATGGACATGATGGCTGTCGATCTGACCGAACTGACCGAACTGACCGATCTGCGGGCATCAGGCATGACAGTGGGTGTGGGTAGCGAAGTGACTCTGTGGGGGCACGCCAGCAGTGGTGCGCTATTGGATATTGACGAGGTGGCGCACAGTGCTGGCACACTGGGCTATGAGTTGATGTGTGCTTTAGCCCAGCGTGTGCCGGTGCAACTGAAGTACGACACCGCCCCTTTGCAACCCGTACGATTTTTGAACGCTTGAGGAAACCGTCATGATTGTTTATCAGCCTGTGCCATTGAATCGGGTGCAGCTTGGTCGTGAATTTCCTGTCGATGTCTGGAGCAGCGACGGGCGGCTTTTGTTGCGCCGTGGCCAGGTTCTACAGTCTGAGTCACACCGTGACACGCTGGCAAGACATCAGGCTTGTATGACCGAAAGCGATGCCATGGCCTGGCAAAAAAGCCTGGAACGCACCATGCGGCGGATGCGCGCTAGCGGGGTAGATAGTGCCTGACCGAAAACCCTATTTATTAAACAAAAACAAGATGTTACATTACTTTTCCCCAACGAAGATTTTTAAAAATCGCCATTTCTGCTAATTTTTTAGGCACATCCCGCCCTGAACATTTTTTTATCGTTAT